>CAZZPI010000452.1:0-2352 GCA_964655865.1 uncultured Nitrospiraceae bacterium | reverse complement strand
GCCTGTTCTTCCGTATGCACGTCTGTCAAGACGGGCACGCCGACCTGCCGCTTCACTTTATCCAGTATGGCGAGGCCTTTGGTCAAGCCCGGACCTCGAAACGAGCTCACCGAGGTACGATTGGCCTTATCGAAGGATGACTTGAAGACATAAGGGATGTCGAGTGATTTGGTCAGCTCGGCGATACGGGTGGCGGTCTCCATCACCAGGCGTTCGCTTTCGATGACGCAAGGCCCGGCGATCAGAAAGGGTTTCTGGCCCTGGCCGAGCGTGAAGCCGCCGATGTGGACTTCATGAGCCATGTCTGGTCCGGCAGAGATCTCCGACGCCACGCGGCCAGCTCAGCGTCCGCATTTCCTGCGCAAGGCGGCGCCGACAAACCCGCTGAAGAGAGGATGGGGGTGATGCGGCCGCGAGTTGAACTCCGGATGGAACTGCGTGGCCAAAAACCAGGGATGGTCTTTCAACTCGACGATCTCCACGAGCCGGCCGTCCGGGGACAGCCCGCTCAGCACCAAGCCCCGACTCGTCAGCGGCTCGCGGTAGGCGTTGTTGAATTCATACCGATGGCGATGTCGTTCGTTCACCTCGCCGACGCCGTACATCTTGTGGGCCAGCGTGCCATCCCCGAGCCGGCACGGATACGCGCCCAACCTCATCGTACCGCCCTTGTCGCTGACCGACCGCTGGTCGGACATCAGGTGAATGACCGGATGGGGCGTCCGCTCGTCGAACTCCGCGCTATTGGCCTCCTTGAGTCCCACGACGTTCCGCGCGAGCTCGATCACGGCGCATTGCATCCCCAGACACAGGCCCAAGAACGGCACGTGCCGTTCCCGCGCATAACGGATCGTCATGATCTTGCCCTCGATCCCGCGCACGCCGAACCCTCCGGGGATGAGCAGGCCGTCCGCCTCACGGAGCAAGCGTTCGGTGCCTTGACGTTCCACGTCTTCGGATTCGATCCACTGGATGTGCACTCGCGTCTCGTGATCGATACCCCCGTGCACCAACGCTTCGGCGAGGCTCTTGTAGGACTCCTTGAGGCCGGTGTATTTGCCGACGAGCCCGATCAGCACTTCGTGCTTGGGATGCTTGATCTTCTGCACCATCGCATCCCACTCCCGCAAATTCGGCGGGCCGGTCTCCAGATGCAACAGCCGCACGATGAGATCATCCAGGCCTTCTTTTCGGAATACGATAGGGACTTCGTAGACGGTCTCAACGTCCTTGGCCGTGATCACCGCGTCCTTTTCCACGTTGCAAAAAAGAGCGATCTTCGCTTTCAAGTCCGGCGGCAGATAGCGATCCGTCCGACAGAGCAGGATATTCGGCTGGATGCCGATCTCCCGGAGCTTGTTCACGGAGTGCTGGGTCGGCTTGGTCTTGAGTTCTCCCGCGGCGCCGATGTACGGCACCAGCGTCAGATGAACGTACAGGACGTTCTCGCGGCCGACATCGTAGGGGATCTGGCGGATCGCTTCCAGGAACGGAAGGCTTTCGATGTCGCCGACCGTCCCGCCGATCTCGACGATGGTCACGTCCTTGCCCTTGGAGATCCGGATGATGCATTGCTTGATTTCATCGGTGATATGCGGCACGACCTGCACGGTGCCGCCGAGATAATCGCCGCGCCGTTCCTTGGTAATCACGGAATTGTAAATGCGGCCGGTCGTGTAATTATTCTCCCGGCTCAGCGTCAGCGAGGTATAGCGCTCGTAATGACCGAGGTCTAAATCGGTCTCGGCGCCGTCCTCCGTGACGTAGACCTCCCCGTGCTGGTAGGGATTCATGGTACCGGGATCGACGTTGATGTAGGGGTCGAGCTTCAGGAAGGTGATTTTCAACCCACGGCTTTCGAGCAGGTTGCCGATCGAGGCTGAGGCCAACCCTTTGCCGAGCGACGAGACGACACCGCCTGTGACAAAGATGAACTTGCTCATACAGTCCCCTTTCCTCTAGGCTGATCCGGCACCGAGACTGTGCACGCGGAGGGCTGCCGCCGCAGTCGAGCGTTATGTCTTTCCGTCAACCGGCGCAACGGGCCGTCTCATGTTCCCGCAAGACCTCCTCCGCGTGCGCGACGTCATCAGGGGTATCGATGCGCAGGGAGTCATGGGTCGTCTGCCACACGTGTATCGGGATCCCGAATTCCAGGGCGCGCAATTGCTCGAGTTTTTCGGCGTCCTCCAGAGCGCCGGTCGGTAAGCCCGCGAACTGAAACAACGTTTCCCGCGTATAACTGTAAAGACCGAGGTGGATACAATGCAAGCCCGCGACGACGTTGCGTGTCGCATCGTCGCGAACGAATGGAATCGGCGCCCGGGAGAAATACAACGCGCGGCCTTGCCG
>CAZZPI010000451.1:0-2355 GCA_964655865.1 uncultured Nitrospiraceae bacterium | reverse complement strand
GATCTGCGCTTTGAGACCGGCACGACCATGCTCCGTGAGCCCAGTGGCCTTGCCGTCTGGGAGCTGTTCGTGGGTGGCTATGGCCCGACGAGTTCGCTGGCCGCGAGTCTCAATCCGGAGCGTCGGGAAAAATTGAAACAGGATTTTGTCGCCTACCACGAGTGCTTCAAGACCGAGCTTGGCGTCGCCATGTCTCGCGACTACCTCCTCTCAATCGGCATCCGGAAGTAGCCGATCCACCGCTTCACCCCTTGCGGGCGAGGAGCGTATGCCGGTTTGCGCTTTTCGTTACGCCTGAAGAGATGGAGCTGGGGAGAAGACGGAACCGCTCTGGGACCTCAAGGCGCTGTGAGCTAGATGGTAGGTCTCAAATTGTTCCAACGTATACGAAACCCCTTACCCGAATCCTCTCCGGCAATAGCGGGGAGTGGAGAGTTATCTGATTTCATCAACTCAGCACTCAGGACTGCTAAACGGTCGGCACGATGACGATCTTTTCGCCGCGCACGTCGATCGTGGCCGTGTCACCGTCCCGCAGCTCCCCCTTGATGAGTTGACGGGCCATCGGTGTCTCGATTTCCTGCTGAATCAGGCGCTTCAACGGCCTGGCACCATAGACCGGGTCGTAGCCCCATCGCGCTAAGGTGGACAGCGCTTGCGGAGTGACGGCCAGCCCGATCCGTCGTTCGCTCAGGCGCATGCGCAAGCGCTCGAGCTGGATCTCCACGATGCGCGCAAGATGGTCGTCGGCAAGCGCGTGGAAGACCACCACTTCATCGACCCGGTTGAGGAATTCCGGTCGGAACTGCTTGCGGAGTTCCATCATCACCATGGAGCGCATCTGCTCATAAGACGCTCCGGATTGCTGGGCTTCCAAGATATGCTGGCTCCCGATGTTTGAGGTCATGATCAGCACGGTGTTCTTGAAATCCACGGTGCGACCGTGCGAATCCGTCAGCCGTCCATCGTCCAACACTTGCAGCAGGATGTTGAAGACGTCGTTGTGGGCCTTCTCGATCTCATCGAACAGTAAGACCGAGAAAGGACGCCGGCGCACGGCTTCGGTCAGTTGCCCACCTTCCTCGTAGCCGACGTACCCGGGGGGCGCCCCGATCAGGCGCGCCACCGTGTGTTTCTCCATGTACTCCGACATGTCGATGCGAACCATGTTGGCTTCGTCGTCGAACAACGCCGCCGCCAGGGATCGAGCCAGCTCGGTCTTGCCCACGCCGGTCGGGCCCAAGAACATGAACGACCCGATCGGCCGGTTGGGGTCTTTGATTCCGGACCGCGCGCGAAGCACGGCATCGGCAACCGCACGGACCGCCTCGTCTTGACCGACCACCCGCTGGTGGATCAATTCCTCCAGTCGGAGGAGCTTTTCCATCTCGCCTTCCATCAGCCGGCTCACCGGAATGCCGGTCCACCGGCTGACTACACCGGCGATGTCGTCCTCGTCCACTTCTTCCTTGAGGAGCCGACTCTCGCCCTGACTCTTCGACAGACGCTCCTCTTCCTGGTGAAGCTCCCGTTCCAACCGCGGCAGCTCTCCGTACCGGAGCTCGGCCACGCGGTTGAGGTCGTACGCCCGCTCGGCGCGCTCGGTGGCAAGTTTGGCTTCCTCGATCTGCTGGCGAAGCTTGTGCAATCGCCCGACCGAGGCCTTCTCTGCTTCCCATCGAGCCCTGAGGCTGTGAAGCTGCGTGTTCTTTTCCGCCAGTTCTTCTTCTAACGTGGCCAACCTGGCCTTGCTACCCGGATCGCTTTCTTTGCGCAGCGCCTCGCGTTCAATCTCCAACTGCATCACCTTTCTCGACACTTCGTCCAATTCAGCCGGCAGGCTGTCGATTTCCGTTCGGAGCCGGGCGGCGGCTTCATCGACGAGATCGATCGCCTTGTCCGGCAGGAACCGGTCGGAGATGTAGCGGTGCGACAGCCGAGCCGCGGCGACCAAGGCCGCATCCTTGATCCGCACGCCGTGATGCACTTCGTAGCGCTCTTTCAACCCTCTGAGAATCGAGATGGTGTCCTCGACGGTCGGCTGGTCGACCAGAACGGTCTGGAATCGCCGTTCGAGCGCGGCATCTTTTTCAACATGCTTGCGATATTCATTGAGCGTTGTGGCGCCGATCATATGGAGCTCGCCCCGAGCGAGCATGGGCTTCAACAGATTTGCAGCATCCATCGCGCCTTCGGCCGCTCCGGCTCCAACGACGGTATGAAGTTCGTCGACGAATAACAGAATTTCGCCCTGCGCCGCTTGGACTTCCTTCAGCACGGCCTTCAAGCGCTCTTCGAACTCCCCACGATACTTGGCACCGGCGATCAAGGCGCCCATATCCAAGACGATTAGGC
>CAZZPI010000450.1:0-2360 GCA_964655865.1 uncultured Nitrospiraceae bacterium | reverse complement strand
GCGTCGGGCAATTGAGGGAAGATCGCGATCCAGTCCTGCCCCTCGATCGTGAAGCTCGGCGCCCGTTTCATGAGCGTCTGAACATAGGGCGCCGCTTCGACCGACGTTTCCGGGATATGGACGACTAAGTTCACCCGCCCTCTCCCAATCAAGAATCCTATTCGCCGTTCACGCGCGAAACCTGTACTTGCGATGGCTCAATAAGGGCCCGATCATTCTGCGCGTCGCGCGCGCACCGGAAGCCCAGCCAGTTCATCTTCGTGTTGGGGTCGGTCCCATTCCGCATCGCCGCCCGCATCGTGGTGGTGCTGTCGATCCAGCCGCCGCCACGGAAGGCTTTTTGCGTTCCTGTTTCCGGCCCCTTCGGATTGCGGTTCGGAGCCGTCGCGTAATAATCGGGTTGGTACCAGTCCGCCACCCATTCAGCCACGTTGCCGATCATCTGATGGAGGCCGTAGGGACTCACGGCGTTCTCATATTTGTCGACAGAGATGATCGGCGGATACAGCAGCAGCCGTTCGGGCCGATCGCGAACCGGCCCGGACAATCCCGAACGGCCGAAGTTCGCCCGACTCAAGCCTGCCGTCTGGTTGCCCCACGGATTGATCCGGCCGTCAGTCCCGCGCGCC
This sequence comes from uncultured Nitrospiraceae bacterium, assembly GCA_964655865.1. Lineage (GTDB taxonomy): Bacteria > Nitrospirota > Nitrospiria > Nitrospirales > Nitrospiraceae > JBBIJI01. The sequence continues at coordinate 1,731 of CAZZPI010000450.1, read as the reverse complement.
GCCTTCTCCCACTCGGCTTCGGTCGGGAGGCGCTTCCCGGCCGACTTACAATAGGCGTCCGCATCGTACCAGCTCACGTGCATGATCGGGTGATGCGCCATGGTATCCTGAAAGTTGCCGCCGTCGTATCGCCAGTCGAGCTGCGGCGGCCGGTTCGTGGCCAGCACGAACTTGAGGTACTGCAGCGTTGTCACTTCGTATTTGTCGATCTCGAATGCATCGAGATGCACGCTGCGCTGGGGCATTTCGGAGCGATACGCCAAGCGATCCACTTTCTTGTCGCTGCCCATGAGAAAGTCGCCGGCCGGGACCAGGACCATTTCCTCCTTGACCGGCCAGTCGGTCACCCGTTGCGCGGCGATTTTCTTCCCCTCGGCGGTCCACTCGACCGTAATGTCCTGCGTATCGAGTCCCCACGCGACCTTCACCAGCGCGAGGATCGCGGCCCCGATCAGCAATGCATTGACGATCCATTCAATTTTCCTATGCGTGCTCATAGGCTTCGCTTCCATTACTCGGCCTCCTTGTTGCGTTAACAGCCCGGGGTCAGGAACCCTTTCGGCGCCCATGGGCGCGGTTCCTGACCCCCTATCGACAAGGGGTCGGGAGTCAGCCGGAAGGACTCCCGACCCCGGCTATTTGCTGTTCGCCACCCGCTGCTCGCCACTCGCCACAGTTTTTGCGCACCGAAATCCGATCAAATAACTCCGGTGGCTTGCCGCTGCCGCGTTCCGTCCGGCCGATCGCGCCACCTCCGGGTCCTCGTTCCACGAACCTCCCCTGAAGACCTTGTCTTCGCCGTCGGCCGGCCCTTTCGGGTTCTCGTTGACTCCCTTCCGATAGTATTCAGGGTCAAACCAATCGGCGACCCATTCGCTGACATTGCCTGCCATCTGATAGACCCCGTATGGGCTGATGCCTCGCTCATAACGGTCGACATTCGCTAACGGAGGATACTTCACGCCTCGCTTCGACCCCGGATGCGCGATGTTGCTCTTGATCCACCCAGCCGGCTCATCGCCCCAGGGGAAGATGCGCCCGTCCTCTCCTCGCGCGGCCTTTTCCCATTCCGCCTCGGTCGGAAGACGCTTCCCCACCCACCGGCAGTAGCGATCCGCTTCCTCCCAACTCACCCCGATGACCGGATGGCGTGACTGCTTTTCGGGGAACGGATCCTGTGTCCAATAAGGCGGCCACGTTGCTCCCCTGGCCAACACGAACCGGAGATAGTGAACGTTCGTCACCTCGTACCGGTCGATGGCAAAGGCATCGAGCATGACAGACCGCTGCGGCTGCTCCTGCGGTCCCGCCGCGCGATCCAGCTTGGGATCGCTGCCCATCAAGAAGGATCCTGCCGGCACGAGAACCATGCCCTCGGGAACCTCCAGCAACGCCAACCGTTCCAGCTCCCAGGGCTGCGCCCAGGGGTCATGTTTTGGACTCAGGTGGTCGGCCCGCGCCGGCACCACCACACCGAGAATCACGGCACCAGCCACCATTATGAGCGTTGGGATCGAAACATTGAGCCATTTCTTCATTGCAGAGGCTCCAGACCCAATGACTCGATGGACCGAAGATCAAATGGTTCAATCCTCCAATGCCTCAAAAGGTTTGCTTCTCCAACGTCGGAATGATTTGAGACTGAACATCCTCCGTAATCGTGTACCGCACGTACGCGTTCTCGACCATTTGATTGGCATAAAGGCGGCCGGTCGGAGCAGCGACTTTGAA
>CAZZPI010000449.1:0-2384 GCA_964655865.1 uncultured Nitrospiraceae bacterium | reverse complement strand
GCGTCTCGCCGTTGATCCTGCCGACGAAACCGGCCACTGCCGCGCCGAGCGGTCTTCCTCTGCACCGAGCTATGACCGGATAGCGCGGTCCGTTCTGTCGAGGCGGTTCACCATGTTTCCCCTACCTGCGCCAGGTCCCATTCTCGCGTTAGCATTGATTCTAGGGGTGCTCGCTGCCACTCAGAGCGTCCAGGCCGGCGAAGAGACTCCTTCCTTTCACTGGTCCTATCTAAGACGAGAGGGAACCGAACACTGGGGCATGTTGAGCCCTGCCTACATGGCTTGCGAAGCCGGCTCGCACCAATCGCCCATCGACATCACGATGCCGCGCCATGCGAAGACGCAGGAACGGCTTGCTTTCCACTATCAACCGGCTCCCGTCCGCGCCTTGGACAACGGCCACACAATTCAGGTCAACGTGCCGCCCGGGAGCGAGCTGCAGCTCAACGGGCGGACCTATCGGCTCGGCCAATTTCATTTCCACGCTCCGAGCGAACACCATGTGGAGGGGCGGACTTACCCGATGGAGGTTCATTTAGTGCACCAAGACGCGAAAGGACACGTTGTGGTGATCGGGGTGTTCGTTGAAACCGGTTCGCCGAGTCAATCACTTGACGAGCTCTGGACGATGCTCCCGAGGATGGTGGGAGAGCGGGGCTCAGAACACACCTTCAGCCCTCGAGATCTCTTACCGACTGGCACGCGCCATTTCTCCTATCATGGGTCGCTCACCACGCCGCCTTGCACCGAAGGGGTCCAGTGGATCGTCCTGCACGATCCGATCGCCATGTCGGCCGAACAAGTGGCACAGTTCGTCGCCATCGTCGGTCACAACGCACGTCCGGTGCAGCCCTTGCGTGGACGCCACATTCAAGAAGAATAGCGTGATCCTGTTGGGCGTATAGGACGACTGTTCTCTCCAGCCGTGCGCGAATTGGACCGTTCCGCCGGATCCTATTCAGATGCAGCGTCCTACCCGACCGCGGAGGGTTCGCGGTGGAATTCCTCGATCACCGGGAAGACGAGCGCGGCGAAGTCCCAATATCGCATGCGGATCGCTTCGGCATGGCTTCCGGCCTGGAACACGATGTATTCGTCCTCCGTCAGCGAGCGATCGACATACACGGGGAGCCCATAGAGGATGCCGAACGGCGGCATGGCGCCCAATTCGCAGTCCGGGAAGAGGTCTTTGAACTCCTGCTCGGTGGCCAGTCGCACATGGTTGGTCATGAAAACGTCTCGGAGGCGGTGGAGATCCACGTTTAAGCCCGCGGGGAGGACGGTCATTACGAACCGATCATCGACTTTGACGATCACCACCTTCGCGATTTCTTTCGCCGGGGTTTGGAGCACTTCGGCGATCACCAGAGACCGATAGGCTTCCCGGTGAGGTAAAACCTCATAGTGGACGTGTTCACGGTCGAGATAGTCCTTGAGTGTGCGTGAGATGGACATGGCTGCGCCTCCTGGGATGAACGACCTTCGGGAGAAGACCGCGTTTGGAGTGGGTGAAGTGGATGAGAGAAACGGCTGTTCGCGAGATCGGGACGTGAGTGAGATCGGGAGTGAGTCTCACGGTCGCGACTCCACGTTGAGGCCGGCAAGGTCCAGCGGCGACTCAGTATACTCCATCCACAAGCTTAAGTCTTGGGAAAAATCCAGCGGGGAATAGCGCGCGATTCCCCCGCTCCTGGCGACGCTTTCCTAGGAATTGAGGGTTAAAGGGTGGGCCGATCTTGGCTTGTCGACCCACCATGTCATTGCAAGCGCACAAAACCTGATGCTAGACTACGGCCCCTTGTCCCTCCCATTTCTCGCCAAGGAGTAACACCTAGCGGCGATCGACGGAAAGGGCTGAGATGGCTGAGCGTGTGACCATGCTGGACGATCCGACCCGGCTGGAAGCCCTGCGATCGTACCAGATTCTGGACACTCCGCCGGAGCCGGCCTTCGACCGGCTGGCCACGCTCGCCGCTGAGGTCTGCGGCACTCCCTTCGCGGCCATCGCCTTTCTCGACGAAAACCGCCAGTTTTTCAAAGCCAAAGTCGGATTTACCGATGAGGAGCCGACTGATGCGTCGGGGCTCTGCACTCAGACGATTCGTCAATCGGGCCTCTTGGTCGTTCCGGACTCCGCACAAGACGATCGCTTCTCGACCGACCCGCTTGTGACGCGAGGCCCGCGCATACGATTCTACGCCGGTGCGCCGCTGGTGACGGCCGAGGGCTATGCGCTGGGAACCCTCTGTGTCCTCGATCGGACTCCGCGCGAATGTACAAAGCAAGAAGCCGACACGTTACGCATCCTTGCTAACGAGGTGGTCAGCGAGCTCGAGCTCCGACGGACGCAGCATCTGCTGCAACAGTCGGCGGAGAGGGAGCAG
>CAZZPI010000448.1:0-2409 GCA_964655865.1 uncultured Nitrospiraceae bacterium | reverse complement strand
CACGTCGACCTGCCGGACCAGCTCCTTCGCCTGTTCTTTCATCGTTTGGCTCGCGGAGGTCGTCTCTTCCACGAGCGCGGCGTTCTGCTGAGTCGTTTCGTCCATCTGCGAAATGGCTTTGTTGACCATGTCGATCCCGCTGGCCTGTTCCTGCGACGCCGCGGAGATCTCCGCGATGATGTCGGTGACCCGCTTGACCGCGCTGATGATCTCCTCCAAGGTCTTGCCGGAGTGGTTGACGAGCTCGGTGCCGTCCGTCACGCGCTGGATGGACTCGTTGATCAGTCCCTTGATCTCCTTCGCGGCGGTCGCCGATCGCTGCGCCAGATTCCGCACCTCGGCCGCGACGACCGCGAAGCCGCGGCCATGCTCCCCCGCTCGGGCCGCTTCGACCGCCGCGTTCAACGCCAAGAGATTCGTCTGGAACGCGATCTCATCGATCACGGTGATGATATCCGCGATCTTCTTGCTGCTCTTGTTGATCTCGCCCATGGCGTCGACCGCCCGAGTGGTGACCGAGCCGCCCTTTTCGGCGATGTCGCGGGCGGCAATGGCCAGTTGATTGGCCTGCTTGGCATTGTCCGCATTCTGTTTCACGGTGGAGGTCATCTCTTCCATGGAAGCGGAAGTTTCCTGCAACGCGCTGGCCTGTTGACTTGTCCGCTGCGAAAGGTCCTCATTGCCCTTCGAAATCTCCTCGCTGCCGCCCGTGACGGCGTCGGCGGTCTCGCGCACGATCGCCAGCGTCCGGGCGAGGTTCTGGACCGCGGTATTCAGGCTCGTCTTGATCTGGTCGAAATCGCCTTCGTAGTTTCCGCTCATGTGCTTCGTCAGATCACCAGCCGCCAAGGCGGCCAAGACCGTCTGGGCTTCACGCAACGGGTTGACCACGGCGTCCAGGAAGTGGTTCATCGCGACCGAGACCCGTTCACAGGTCCCCTCCAGCCCGCTGGTGTCGAGGCGATCCGAGAGCTGGCCGTTGCGCGCGCGCGTAATGATTCGCTCCAAATTCATCTGGGTGGTGCGCTCGTTGGTGACGTCGCGCCACTGCACGACATAGGCAATTTTGTTTCCCCTCTCGTCGAAAATGGCGCGGGTTTCGTGCTCGAAGATGAACGGACCGGGCGTGATTTCCCCTCGCCGCGCATCCCCGGACTTCAACCCCGCGAGGATCTGTTTGATCGCCTGCGGATCCTTGTGATAGCGGTGAATGGAGCCGCCGACCACTTTGTCCGCCTCGAATCCCGGGAGATAGGCCCGAAGTTCCGCCTCTAATCGCTTGAGGGTGGTATAGGCGGCCTTATTGATGAAAATGATGTTCTCCTGTTCATCGGCGATCATGAAGTTGATGCCGGCGTTCTCCAGCGCGGCCCGCATGCGCGCGATCGTCTTCTCCGCTCCCCGCTTCTCCGTGACGTCCACCCATTCGATGGTGTTCCCGAGGTACTCGCCGGCGGGTGAGTGCAAGGCATCGATGGTGACGTCGAATGTCACTGGACCGATTTGCACATCGTATCGGATGGGAAGCGTTCGAGGATCGGTCAGCGAGTGCACATCTTTCACAAACATGCCGGCCCGGTGCCCCACAACATTGCCGTCGTCGAAAGCCGGCATGGATTGCCGGAATTTGTCCGCGTGAAGACGGAACGTCGTGACGGCACCCTTGTTCGCGTACGTGATGACCAGGTTCCGGTCGCATATGAGCAGGTTCGCCTGGGCATTGTTGAGCGTGGAAACCAGCTCCTGCTGTTTGGCGCTCGTCCGTTGCAGTGAGTCACCCATCTGGTTGAACGCCTGAGCCAACTTGCCCACTTCATCCTGCGTCGTTACCGGGGAACGGGCGCTGAGATCGCCTTGCGCCAGGCTGTGGACGACCGTTTGCAATTTTCGGATCGGTTGGATGACTTGTGAACGAAGGCCTATGTAAAGAGCAAGCGCCATCACCAGCGCCACAAAGGTCCCGACCCCATAGAGGATGTCGACATTGTGTTCGACTCGCGCAAGGGCCGAGGTCAACGGAATCGCGACTGAGACCGCGCCCACCATCTCCCCCATCTTCTTGCCGGTGTGACAGCTCAGACAGGCCTGATTTTGAACGATATCCGGGGTCATGCGACGAAACGTCGCCACGCCGTCGACCAGCTCGACCGTGGACGCTTCTTTTTCTCCCGCCGCCAACGCCTTGATGGCGGTTTCCTCGAATCCCGGGCTCGGCTTGTTCGCCGGGTTGAGCGGCGTCTCGCTGATGACCCGTGCGTTGTAAATCCCTTCGCGCGCGAGGGTCTCCGCCATCTCGCGCGTGGCAGTGGCGGGAAAAGGTACCGTATCGGGTGCGCTGTGGTCCTGAGCGATCTTGACCTTCCCCTCGCCGGCGGCAATCCCCTCTACCTTCTCCAACTCACACCCGGC
>CAZZPI010000447.1:0-2419 GCA_964655865.1 uncultured Nitrospiraceae bacterium | reverse complement strand
GCGTACTCGCTTGGGGTGCGAGTGGTCGGCCGTTCAAATCGGCTCGCCCCGACCATTTCTCGTGAGGGCGGGTGTTCTGTCGAACAGATGACCTGCTCCCAGCCCGAAGCCAGCAGGATCACCGTCTTCTCCGTACCATCTCAATACGCTGTCGATCCATACTGCACGATGTTTCAACGCCGACTCGATCCTTCCACGATGTCGCCGATCGCGTCCTGGTGCACCTCTCCGCCATGAGCATCCTCGTGACGAACGATGACGGCGTCAGCTCCCCCGGAATCCATCGGCTTGCGGAGGAACTCCGGAAGGTCGGAGAGGTCTGGGTGGTCGCACCTGATCGAGAGCGCACGGCTGTCGCGCATGCCTTGACGCTCCATAAACCGCTGCGTATTCATCATCTCGATCGACGAATTTTTACGGTCAGCGGCACTCCGGCAGATTGCGTCAACCTCGCCATCATGAAGATCTTGCCCGAGCGTCCCGCGCTCGTCGTGTCCGGGATCAATAAAGGAGTGAACTTGGGCGACGACGTGATGTATTCGGGAACGGTCTCGGCGGCGCTGGAGGGCGCGATCCTGGGGATTCCGGCCATCGCCGTGTCCCAAGAAGGGATCGATCGCTTCCGCTTCGAGGTCGGGGCCGAGTTCGGACGGCGTGTGGCTGAAGTGGTCGTCGAGCGCGGACTTCCCGATGAGACGATCCTCAATGTCAACGTCCCCGACCGGCCGCTGAGCCGGATCCGCGGTGTTTGCGTGACGTCGTTGAGCCGTCGACGATTCGACAATCCGGTGGTCGAGAAGGTCGACCCGCATGGACGTAAGTATTATTGGATCGCCGGCACGCGCGTCTCGTGGAGCAGGAAGCGGGGGTCCGATCACGAAGCGGTCCGTGCGGGCAAGGTTTCGGTGACGCCCTTGCATCTTGATGCGACGTATTATGCCAAGCTGGCGGATTTCCAGGCCTGGGAGCCGCTGCTCAATCACGGAGGCCAAGTGCATCGTCGGAGGTATCACTCTCGAGTCAAGTCATGACCGGATTCGTCGAAGCGATCATCGTGCAAGTGAGTCGGTTCGTCATTGCGACGATCTCGACGTTGGGCTACGGGGGCATCTTTGTTACGATGGCCATCGAAAGCGCCTGTATCCCTCTGCCGAGCGAGATCATCATGCCCTTTTCCGGGTATTTGGTCACGACGGGTCAGTTTTCAATGCTGGGCGTCACGTTGGCGGGAGCGTTGGGCAACGTCGCGGGTTCGGTAGCGGCTTATTATGCCGGGGCGTGGGGAGGCCGGCCGTTCGTGGAACGGTATGGGCCGTACTTCCTCATCTCACGCCACGATCTCGAAGTCGCCGATCGCTGGTTTGCGAAATATGGAGAAGCGGCCGTGTTCATCAGCCGCATGTTGCCGGTGGTGCGGACGTTCATCTCCTTGCCCGCCGGCGTCGCCAAAATGCATTTCCCGCGGTTCGTTCTCTTCACATTCGTGGGGGCCTTGCCCTGGTGTTATCTGCTGGCCTATATCGGGGTGAAGATGGGGGAGCGCTGGGAGCAGTTACGGGTGTATTTCCACCAGTTCGACCTCGTCATCGGGGCGCTGCTCGCCATCGCTCTCGGCTATTTTCTCTGGTCTCATTGGCCCAGGTCCCGAGGGAAGAAAGCGGAGTCGGAGCCCTCATGCTGAAGGTCTACAACACACTTACCGGGCGGAAGGAAGAGTTTGTATCCTTGGTCCCCGGCAAGGTCAGCATGTATGTGTGCGGTGTGACGGTCTACGACTATTGCCACTTGGGACACGCCCGCAGCGCGCTCGTCTTTGATGTCATCCGCCGATATCTCGAGTATTCGGGATATACGGTCGAGTTCGTGAAAAACTTCACGGATGTCGACGACAAGATCATCAAACGGGCCAACGAGCAAGGTGTCTCCTGTGAGGCCATCACGTCAAAGTTTATCGAGGCGTACCACGTGGATATGGACCGCCTGGGTATCGGCCGTGCGTGGCGGGAACCGAAAGCGACGGAGCACATCGCAGACATCGTTGTCTTGATCGAACGCCTTGTGGCCAAGGGCCACGCCTACGTCCTTGATGGAGACGTCTACTACGCAGTCAATTCCTTTCCGGCCTACGGGCGACTTTCGAAACGCAAGGCCGAAGAGTTGCTCGTCGGAGCGCGTATCGAAGTCGATGAGCGCAAGCGCGATCCCATGGATTTCGTGCTCTGGAAAGCATCGAAACCGGGTGAGCCTGCGTGGGATAGCCCATGGGGACCCGGGCGGCCTGGCTGGCATATCGAATGCTCGGCCATGTCGATGCGACACCTGGGTGAGACCTTCGATATTCACGGCGGGGGTATGGACCTGATCTTTCCGCACCATGAGAACGAAATCGCCCAGTCCTGCGCCGCCACCGACAAGGAGT
>CAZZPI010000446.1:0-2431 GCA_964655865.1 uncultured Nitrospiraceae bacterium | reverse complement strand
TACGCGGTGATCCCCAAAGGGTTCTTTCCGCAGCAGGACACGGGCCGTCTGTTCGCCAACATCCAGGCCTCGCAGGACATTTCGTTTCAGGCGATGCGCCAGAAGCTCACCGAAGTGTCGGGGATAATCCAAAGCGACCCTGCCGTGGAGACCGTAAACGGATTTTCCGGCGGTGGTATGACCAACAGCGGGCGCATCTTCGTGTCGTTGAAGCCCCTTCATGAGCGGAAGGTGAACGCAGACCAAGTGATTGCCCGGCTACGCCCCAAGCTTGCCAAGGTGCCGGGTGCGCCGACCTATCTGCAGTCGATTCAGGATTTGCGCATTAAAGGACGAGCCAGCAGCGCGCAATATCGGTACACGCTGCAGAGCGTCGATCTGACTGAGCTCAGCGCTTGGGCGCCCAAGGTCGAGGAGAAGTTGCGCATGCTGCCCGAGATAGTGGATGTGAACAGCGATCAACAAGACAAAGGACAACAATCGTTAGTCGTGTTCGATCGCAGCACCGCCTCGCGGCTTGGTCTCAGTCCTTTGCTCATCGACGACACCCTCAACGATGCCTTCGGCCAGCGCCAGGTGTCGATTCTGTATAGGCCGCTCAACCAGTATCATGTCGTGATGGAGGTCGCGCCGCAATACTGGCAGGACCCGGCCACGCTGCACGACATCTACGTGCGGTCGTCGAGCGGCGCGCAGATCCCATTGAGCGCAGTGACGCGCTTCGAGCCGACCGCAACGTTGTTGTCCGTGAATCACCAGGGGCAGTTTCCCGCCGTGACACTCTCGTTCAACATGGCGCCGGGGGTCTCGCTCGGTGAGGCGGTCCAGGCGATCGAGCGAGCGTTGGAAGAGATAGGTTTGCCTTCAGGCGTCAGGGGCAGCTTTCAAGGGGCGGCTAAAGCCTTCCAAGCCTCCCTGGAGACCCAGTCGATTTTGATCCTGACGGCGCTCCTCACGGTCTACATCGTGCTCGGGATTTTGTACGAGAGTTATATTCATCCACTCACGATTCTGTCCACATTGCCCTCCGCCGGTGTGGGCGCGCTCCTCGCGCTGCTCTTGTTCGGGGCAGAGCTGAGCCTGATCGCCATGATCGGGATCATTCTCCTGATCGGGATCGTGAAAAAGAATGCCATCCTGATGATCGACTTTGCCCTGGAGGCGGAGCGCAAGGAAGGGAAAGGGCCGGCCGAGGCGATCTACGAAGCGTGTCTGTTGCGCTTCCGGCCGATTATGATGACCACGATGGCCGCGCTATTCGGCGCGATACCGCTGGCGGTGTGGATGGGGGTGGGGTCGGAAATACGGAGGCCGCTCGGCATTGCGATCGTGGGCGGTTTGCTCGTAAGCCAGCTCCTCACTCTCTACACGACGCCGGTCGTGTATCTCTCCCTTGACCGTCTGCGATGGCGAGTGCTCAGACTGCGCGCGGGATCGGCGCAGCAGACGGCATAAGAAGAGCAGCGGGGTCTCGGCTGACGAACAGTGCGCGGACCCCGTCGCGGCATCCTGCGTTGACAAGCGACTTCATGAATAAGGTGCGCCAGGGATTGGCAGGATGTCACGTTGAGAGAGCTGGCTATGCCGAACAAAGATCTCCTAAGGGATCGGTCCGTCGTCGTCGCAGGCGCAGGACTGGCGGGACTCACGGCTGCCGTTGAATTACACAGAGCCGGAGCACGGGTCACGGTGCTGGAAGCGCGAGACCGCGTCGGGGGACGCGTGTGGACGGTACGCGACACATTCGCCGAAGGCCAACATGCCGAAGCCGGAGGGGATCTGATCGAAACCGACCAAGCGGCCATCCGTCGGCTGGTCGATCAGGTGGGGTTATCCTTGAGGCCCATCCTTCGAGGAGGGTTTGCGTTCGTGCGGCGAGGGTCCGGACGACATCCCAACAAACCGGTTTCCTCCGTCTCCCAGCTCTGGCCCGGGATTGTGAAGCTGTGCGACCCGTGGATCCGGGCCTATCGGATAAGCGAACGGCGCTGGGAGAGTCCCATTGCGCGGATGCTCGGCCGGTTGTCTGTAGCGGAATGGCTTGATCAGACCCAAGCGGATCAGCACATGCGCGCGTTCATGCGAGGTCTGCGAGGGTTTTTCCTGGCCGATCCGGAGGATCTATCATTGCTCGCCTTGGTGGATGAGCTGACATCCGACACTCGGGGGCGCAGTCAATTCTACCGAATCATGGGCGGCAATGATCGATTGGCCACATCCCGTGCCGCGAGACTCCGCGAGCCGGTGCGTCTGCGGGCGATGGTACTCGCGGCGACACAAACTCGAGACAGGGTGCGGGTCACGGTCGGGAGTCCGGACGGAACCCACACGCAGATCAGCACGGACTACCTCGTTCTCGCCGTGCCTGCCACGACATTGCGGCACATCGTGTTTGGGCCCCCGTTGCCGCCGCTCCAACGCAACGCCATCC
>CAZZPI010000445.1:0-2434 GCA_964655865.1 uncultured Nitrospiraceae bacterium | reverse complement strand
GTCGCGAAGCGACCCCACTTCATGGGCCAAGACCTGCATGGTCCTCTGGGGCGGCTGGCGCGCCATTGCCCCGGGGTGAATGAACCGGCGGCTTCTGCCGCGCCAAGAACAAGAGGGAGGAGAGTTGGTTCGGGCCCCCTCCCGTGTCGAGCGGAGCTCGACCTATTGGGGGACCGCAAAGGTGGGAACGGCCGTCACCGATCGAAATTGTTACATCGCAACAGGCCGAGAAAGCGGCTCGATATTGACCAGTTCTCGAGGGAGGAGAAATTCAACGTCTTCTTCGATCACCGTCAGCTCTTCGACTTCGGCGGGACCATAACGCTCCAAATACGCGACGACCTCGGTGACCAGCACTTCGGGGGCCGAGGCGCCGGCCGTGATGCCGACCGCCTCCGCGTGCCTAAGCCACGCGGGATCGATGTCGTCGGCGGAGTCGATCAAGTAAGACGGAATCCCGCAATTGTCTCCCAACTCCCGCAGCCGATTCGAGTTGGAGCTATTGGTCGAACCGATGACCAAGATTACGTCCACCAACTTCGACAACGCCTTGACGGCGTTCTGGCGATTCTGGGTGGCGTAACAAATATCCTCCTGATGAGGGCCTTTGATGTTCGGGAAGCGCCGGTGCAATGCGTCGACGATGTCGCGGCACTCGTCCACGCTGAGTGTCGTCTGCGTGACGTAGGACAGGTGTTTGGTATTCTCGACGTGGAGCTGCTCGACATCCGAAACGGATGAGACCAAGTGAAACTTGTCCGGAATCTGGCCTAAGGTGCCGATCACTTCCGGGTGTCCTGCGTGGCCGATCAGAATCAGCTCGTATCCCTGGGTGTGGTCGCGATTCACTTCGTTATGGACCTTGATGACCAGCGGGCAGGTCGCATCGATCACTTTCAGACGACGACTCTGGGCCTCTTCCCACACGGATTTGGCCACGCCGTGGGCGCTAAAGATCACCACCGAGCCTTCCGGCACTTCGCTGAGCTCCTCGACGAACACGGCCCCCTTCTGGCGCAGCGAGTTGACGACATGGCGGCTGTGGACGATCTCGTGGCGGACATAGATCGGCGCGCCGTACTTCTTCAGCGAGAGGTCGACGATATCGATCGCACGGTCGACGCCGGCGCAAAACCCACGCGGATTCGCCAGATATATCTTCATAACCGCATGATCTCCGTAAACTTGGGTGGTGAAAAGAACCGGATACGCCTGACGTGGAACCAATGTCACCATACGTCAGCGTCTAGGTGATCGTCAATAGATTTGCCCAGTGGACCACTGGCCGTCTCTGCGATACTCTCAACCGGCGCATCTGTTCGCGCCAACCCACCCTGGGCGCGCCGAGACGCGCCCTGCCCCAAGCGATCACCTTCCGAGGTGAGGGGTCCGCGACCCCTTCGCTGCTCCTCTAGGGGAGGAGACCCGGATTGTCCTTCACTGCGCACGTTCACCGAGCACATCGTCCACCGCACTCTCTTTTCGATAATGAGATGTGCGGGGTGCGTGAGCACGAAGGACAATCGGGGCCTCCTCCCCTTTCCCCACCCACCTTGACACCGACTGAACCACCCTCTAGGCTGAAAGGACCTGTTCTGCATGTCTACGGCGACGTCCAAGAAAGTGCTGATCGTTGATGACGAGCCGGATATCCTCCAGCTTGTCAAGCTGTACCTCGAGAAAGAAGGCTACCGCACGGTCACCGCCACGACCGGCACGGCGGCGCTCAAGCTCGTCAAGGACGAACGGCCGGATCTCGTCATCCTCGACCTGATGTTGCCCGAGCTGGATGGCTTGGAGGTGTGTAAACGGATCCGTGCGACTCCCGAGACGTCCCTCTTGCCTGTTCTGATGCTCACGGCCAAGGCCGAGGAGTCGGACACGGTGATCGGCCTGGAACTCGGGGCCGACGACTATGTGACGAAGCCGTTCAGCCCCAAAGCGCTGATCGCGCGGGTGAAGGCCCTCTTTCGGCGCCTTGAACGGCAAGCGGATGAGGCGGCGCAGAAATATCAATATGGACTGATCTCAATGGATGTGGGCCGTCATGAAGTCACCTTGAACGAGCGGGAGGTGCCGCTCACTGCCAAGGAATTCGGCCTGCTTGAATATCTGATCAAGCACCGGGGGCGCGTGCTCACACGCGACGCGCTGTTGAACGCGGTCTGGGGCTACGATTACTACGGCACGACCAGAACGGTGGATGTGCATATCCGTCGCTTGAAGCAGAAGCTCCCGCTCCTCAACGAGGCCATCATCTCCGTCAAGTCGCTCGGGTATAAGTTAAAGGAACGTGACGCGTGACGGGTGACGAGTGACGGGTAACAGATTTTCGGCAGCTTATTCCCGCCGTCTTGTCACATGTCACGCGTCACGCGTCACCATCTTATGACCCTGTCCATCCGCTGGAAGGTGATCCTCGGCACCCTGCTCG
>CAZZPI010000444.1:0-2441 GCA_964655865.1 uncultured Nitrospiraceae bacterium | reverse complement strand
GTTACCCCATGCCCGAAATCGAACGGGTGACGAAGAGCACCAGAAAAATAGGGCTCGGCGTCATGGGGTTCGCCGACCTGCTCATCAAACTCAACATTGCTTATGACAGTGCGGCGGCGCTCTCGGTCGCCGACGAGCTCATGCGATTCATCCAACAACAGGCCCATGCGGCGTCATCGGCCCTCGCCAGGGAGCGGGGAGTCTTCCCCGCTTACAATGGTAGTCGTCTCACGGCTCAACACCGCCGCCGGCGCAACGCGACGGTCACGACCATTGCGCCCACCGGCACCATCAGTATCATCGCGGACTGTTCTCCGGGCATCGAGCCGCTCTATGGGGTGAGCTTTGTTCGCACAGTCATGGAGGATGTTCGCCTGGTGACGATCCATCCCGAATTCATCAGACGAGCGCGAGCTGCGGGTGTCTATTCCGACGGGCTCATGCATCGGGTCTCGGCCAATGAATCGATTCAACACTTGACCGAGATCCCCCCGGAGCTCCGCAGCCTGTTCGTGACAGCGCACGATGTCTCCCCGGAGCACCACGTTCGCATGCAAGCCACCTTTCAGAAGTACAGCGACAGCGGGGTGTCGAAGACGATCAACTTGCCGCCATCCGCCACCAAGGAGGACGTGGCGTCCGCCTTCTTGCTCGCCTATCGTCTGGGATGCAAGGGTCTCACGGTGTTCCGGTCGGGCAGCCGCGAGCGACAGGTGTTGTCCTGCGCACAGATTCAATATTGCTGACACAGCTCGCCACGCGCCTCTCACGATAGCCCATTAGCTTCTTGCCCATAGCCTCTGACCCCTCTTCCCATGACCTCTCGGCCCTCACCGCGTGCCGATCTGAAAATTTGACAGGCCCAAGCGTAGATGGTAAGTACGAGCGAAGGCGTAGAGCCTGCGAATTGCAGGAGGTGAGCGATGCTAGGTGTGACACAGAGGTTAGGGTCACTCGGCGCGATGACGCCGTTCGATCTGTTGTTCGCACGAGAACCGGAGCCGGACGTGGAATTCGCCGAAGAGGATCTTGAGGAACCCGTCTCTCCCAAAACCACCAAAGCCGGCAAACCTCCGAAACAATCCGGAGGCCGGCCCCTCCTCTGGCTCTTCGTCGCGTTACTCATCGGGGCCGTAATCTATGTGGCCATGGAGCCCGAGATGCTGGTCGATCTGGCCGGCTCATTGCTCGGCGAATCTTCCCCGAAACCGCAGGTGGCCGTGCCTCCCGCTCCACCTGCGCCCAAGCCTCCAGAGGTCTCGGCGCCAACGACAACGGCGCCGGGTGCGGAGGCTCCGGTCACGCCTCCACCGTCGACGCCGGCTCCCATGTCTCCACCTGTCACAGCAGCACCCCCAAGTGCGGCTCCTCCGGCACCGACCGCGCCGGCCCCTTTAGCACCGCCGGCTCTCACCATGGCGACGTTGCCTCCCTTGTTCGGAGAAGGACAGCAGGCAACGGTCGTGGCCGATACGTTCGCCCCGAATGCGCCGATCTTTCTGACCATGGATGCGGCCGGCATGCGACCGGGACCGACCGTTCGCCCTGGATCGACGGTCACCGTTCTGGACGGCGAGCTTCACGACAACACGTGGGTCTACTCGGTGCTCACCGAAGAAGGCGCGAAAGGATGGATTCCTGAGCGGCGCCTAAAGTCGAGATCGTAACGGTCACTCCTTCTCGTCCGATCAGACCTGTTTGAATCCGGTTCTCGCCGCGGCGCCTGCCCCCTATGCTATAATGCCGCCTTCTTTGAACCTTTGCAGGAAAGTCGCCAAGTCGACCTGACGACTTTGGCCGTGCGGATTCATCGTGACGACCCTACGCGGCATTCTCTTTGACTTTGACGGTGTCATCGCCGATACCGAACCCATCCACTACAAGGCGCTGACGCGTGTGCTTGCCGATCTGGGCATCACGCTGACGGAAGCGGAGTACTACCCCTCCTATCTCGGCTTCGATGACAGAGGGTGTTTCACGACAGCGCTTGAGTCCAACCGGCGGATATGTACGCCTGCCTTGATCGCCGAGCTCGTCGAGCGAAAGGCAAAGGTCTATTTGGACATCATTCGGCATGATCTCACTATCTTTCCCGGTGTCCGTGAACTGGTCCGCACCGCAGCCGCGGCCTATCCCCTCGCGATCGTGTCCGGCGCTCTCCGGCAGGAAATCGAGTTGATCCTCGAGCGCGCGGGGATTCGCCCTCTGTTCCGGCACATCACCAGCGCGGAGAATGTCGCACGGGGGAAGCCCGACCCGGAAGGCTTTCTCCACGCCTTGGCGGCGCTGAACCGAGATTGCTCGGGACCGTCGATCACTCCGGCCGACTGCCTGGTCATCGAAGACTCGCTGCCCGGGATCAGAGGCGCCCGTGCGGCCGGCATGAAGGTGCTGGCCGTAGCCAATACCCATACGGTGCAGGACTTGCACGAAGCCGACGC
>CAZZPI010000443.1:0-2450 GCA_964655865.1 uncultured Nitrospiraceae bacterium | reverse complement strand
CGCCGATTGAGTCGCGCCGACCGAACAGCTCGATGATTGATTCAGCCACGTAGGTAATCTGCATGTTCGTATAATCCCGACGGGGAATGGCGAGGCGGACCATCTCCAGCTCGGGATGAATGGTCCGGCCCGTCGCCGGATCCCTTTTCCCGAACATGACGGTGCCGATTTCGACTCCTCGGATTCCGTACTCTCGGTAGAGCGCCACGGCTAAGGCCTGCGCCGGAAATTCGGATTGCGGGATGTGCGGGAGGAATTCTTTGGCGTTGAGGTAGACCGCGTGGCCGCCGACGGGCTTCAGGATCGGAACGCCGGCCTGTTCCAGCAGCTCTCCTAAATACCGAACCTGGCCGATGCGGAAGGCGAGATAGTTTTCATCGAGAACTTCCCGTAGTCCTCTGGCCATCGCCTCCAGGTCCCGGCCGGCCAGTCCGCCGTATGTGGGAAACCCCTCGACCAGAATCAGCATGTTCGTGATGTCCTGCGCCCACTGGTCGTTGTTCAAACTCAGGAACCCGCCGATGTTGACGAGGCCGTCTTTCTTGGCCGACATCGTGCACCCGTCTCCATAGCTGAAGAGTTCCCGAGCGATATCAAGAACGGACTTGTCCCGATAGCCAGGTTCTCTTTCCTTGATGAAGTAGCAGTTCTCCGCGAAACGGCAGGCGTCGAAGAACAACGGAATCCCGTACCGACTGACCAGCGCCTTGGTTCGGCGAATGTTCTCCATCGAGACCGGCTGGCCTCCGCCGCTGTTGTTGGTAATCGTGATCATCACCAGCGGAATCCGCTCCCGGCTTACGCGGTTGATGGTCTCCTCGAGACGGACGAGGTCCATATTCCCCTTGAAGGGCAACTCGCAGTGCGGGTCATAGGCTTCTTTGATCACGACGTCAAGCGCGTGAGCCCCTTGATGCTCGACGTTCGCGCGCGTGGTATCGAAATGAATGTTGTTGGGCACGCACATGCCGGGCTTCAGCAGCGTCGTAAACAAGAGGTTTTCCGCCATGCGTCCCTGGTGGGTCGGGATGACATGCTTGAAGCCGAAGATGGCGTGCACCGTCTCTTCAAAATGATAATAGTTCCGGCTGCCAGCGTATGATTCATCGCCCAGCATCATCCCCGCCCATTGATTGTCGCTCATGGCCGCGGTGCCGCTGTCCGTCAGGAGATCCACGTAGACGCTCTCCGCTGGGACATGGAACAGGTTGTAGCCGGCCTCTCGCAACAGCCTGTCTCTCTCCTCGCGGGTCGTTCGGCGGATCGGCTCCACCACCTTGATCTTGAAGGGCTCGGATGGGAATTTCACCGCTTAACCTCCTGTGTTCAGGAACTTAGCGAGTTGGGACCGAAACGAGGATTCACCATCATACTCGAATACGTATCGGGTCATGTCGAAGAGCGGCGCGGGATCCAGCTCGCGGATCAATTCCGGCTTCCATGTGATTTCGAGCCGGTTGATCATCGTGATGGGTGTGGGTTTCCCCACTACTCCCAGAGGAACCGTGCCGTACGATTGCGAGAAGATGAGGATCTCACGGTCGAAGATGGCCGCGTTGATGTCATGGGCCGCGCCGTGCTTCTTGAAGTCCTCTTCCAGTCGCTGAAACGCGGGTGATCGGGTCAGCTCTTCTCGGAACGCGTAAAAGATCTTGATGCCGGCTCGATGCTGGTCGTCCATCACTTGGATGGCATCGGCGACCAACGAGTCATCGAGCATTTGGTCTTTGGTCAGGATGAGCAACCGCCGAATGGTCACGTTGCGCCGGACCGCCGCCTGGTTCGCCAACAGATAACTGGGGTAAAGGGCTTCCCCTTTCTTCCAGATGTTCCAGCGTTCCATGATCGCGTCGACGGAAGACTCGGCCGTCTCCACGAGCCGAACCGCCTCGGCGTTCGCCGACGCGCCTTCGTAAATGAGGGTCTGCGTTTCAAGCTGGCGGAGCTCGCGTCCGATGGCTTCCACTTTCTTGGGAATGTATTTGGGGCTCTTGGGAACATGCAGCATCACATCGACGGCGGTCAGGGCGAGCGTCCAATATTCCTTTGCCTGCTTCGGAGCCTTGTCTTTTTGCGCGATCAGCAGAAGCTCAACAGGATTCCTGTCGAGCAGCTTGGCGATCTTGATGCACACTTCCGGTTTCGGCACCTTGAGGCCTCGGCGCATCAGATTCGCCTCCGGTTGCGCAATCCCTAATTTCTCCGCCAGGGCGTAGTCGCTGCTCAGGTTGTAGCGATCTTTCACGGCCTCGATGTATCCGGCGATTTCCGACATCACGCTGCGGCCAGCCTCCTTGGCGGTATGTTGAAGTGTATCAAGCCCTTCGCATGGCCCAGGCCTGGGACCCTCTCGATCAGCATTGTCAGTCCGCTTTCGACGATAAGGTGGACAAGAGCCGGGAAGCGGATGGCTCGGCCGTGGCAGGGTGTGGCTGTGTAATGGACATTTC
>CAZZPI010000442.1:0-2482 GCA_964655865.1 uncultured Nitrospiraceae bacterium | reverse complement strand
AAGGTCTTCCCGAACCATTCAGCTTTCGGCTGATGGGTATGCCCGAAGATGCAGACGTCGGGTTGTTCCCGTTCCAGAAAGGCTCGTCCTTCTCTTGTCAGTCTTCCTCCCTCGAAGAGAATGTGCCGCAGCGCGATGCGTCGCCCTCCCAGCTCGATCAGGCGCTCCGAGGGGTAGCCGCTTCGACCATACCCATCGACGTTGCCCGATACGGCCGTCACCGGCGCGATCGCCTCCAATTGCCGGAGGACTGAACGATCGCCGATGTCACCGGCATGGAGAATGTGCTCCACGCCGACAAAGTGTTGATAGATCGCCGGATCGAACAACCCGTGCGTATCCGAAATCACGCCGATCCGCATGCCTCACTCCGTCCTCACGGCCGGAGCCGGCGTCCCTGCGAGGGATTCGTGGACTTTTCCCCAATCGAATAGGAAGGGCTCGGGCGTCTGCCGCGGCAGCGCTGCGGCCTCCGTCTTCAATCGCTCCGCCCGCCCGGCGCTCATCGGATGGGTGGAGAGCCATTCGACGCGGCCCGCTTCCTGTTCTGCAAGCCGTTGGAAGAATCGGATCATGCCGTCCGGCGCGATCTTCGCGCGATGGAGCAGCTTGAGCCCTTCGATATCCGCTTCCGTCTCCTGTTCGCGACCGAATTTCAGCGTGAGTAACTCGACGCCTAACTCCTTCGCCAGGCCGATCAGGCCCTGTTGGTCTCCGAGCACGATGCTCACCACCGCCAGCAACCCGACGGACTTCACGATTCGCTCCAGTCCATGCCTCTGGAGCACGTGGTTGAGCTCATGTCCCAACACACCGGCCACTTCATCGGGGCTTTCGGCTTTCTGGATCAACCCGGTGAAGACGACCACATAGCCGCCGGGTAACGCGAAGGCGTTGACGACATCGTTCTTGACGACGCTAACCTGAAACGTGTAGGGCGCATGGGGGACGGCCTCCGTCAGCCGCTTGGTGATCTCCCGGACCGCCTCCGCTGCGGGGCCTTCCTTCAGCACCACCTGTCCTGCCAGGAAATCCCGATAGGCGCTCTCGCCGATCTTCTGCTCCCACTCGACAGGAATGCGGTCCACCGCCGATTCCACCAGCAGATCAGATCCAACATACGATCCGAGCACCAGCGAGAGAGACACCGCCACCACGGCCACCCAGACTGCGCGCCGGCGGCGCCTCGCTCGGCGGACTTGAGCGGCCGTGTGCTCCAGCGGCGCGATCAAGTCCGAGGGGGCATGCCGGCGAAAGGCCAGGATGACGGCGGGATCTTTGAGATAGAGCGTGCGCCGACCCTCAGGGGCCGGCCAGGAGATCACGAGCTGGTCGTGATCCAGCCCGCCGGCCGCCACCGACATGCCTGGGAATGCAACCACTTCCTCCTTTCCTTCGAGCGGTGGGGCGGTGAAGCGCACGGCAAGCCCAGAGGAGGTCACGTCCGCACGGCAGGGGGCACCCGCGGCAGGATAGCTCTCGCCGAAGCAGAGGGCGTTGGGGAAGAATTGATCCATTGACGACTGACTCATTGATTCAATGTATCAATGACTCAATGGTGCAATGATTCAATTCCGCTGTCATTCGGACACCGGGATAAACTGCCGGATCCAGTTCCCGAACCCGCCGGGGTTGCGGGATTGGATATAGACAAGGCCGGGGCCGCGAAAGCGACAGACGAACCCCTCACCGGAGGTAAAGCTCGCCACCCACCCCGTGGCGGCTTTCTCTATGTTGTAGGATGTCGTGGCGGACCACGCGACCAGGTGGCTGTTGTCGACGATGTATTCTTGATCCGGTTTCAGCTCGATCTTGTGGATGGCGCCGAAGCTGTTCAGGATCAGCGCCCCCTTGCCCCCAATTCTGAGGATGAAGAACCCTTCTCCGCCCAAGAGCCCCCGACTCAGGCTCTGCATCTGACTGTCGATCTTCACGGACTCCCCGCCCGCTAAAAATCCATCCTTCTGGACCATGTACTCGTTTACGCCGTCGAGTTCGATGATCGTAATCTCTCCCGGCACGGTCGGGGCGAGCAGAACTTCCCCCGCTCCCCTCGTCGCCCGTAGGGTTTGAAAGAAAAATTTTTCGCCGGTGAGCAACTTCCGGGAGAGGGCTCCGAGGAATCCGCCCTCCATCTTACTTTCGATGTCGATGGTCGGCGACGCGCCGACCATCGCGCCGGACTCCGCCTTGATTGACTCCCCATTGTCCAGCTCAATCCTCACCATCGGAAACGCCCCGGGATACAGAATTTCACTCTTCATGATTCGGTCTCCTCAAATATGGCGAAAACCCCTCGGGAAGCCGCCATCGGCAAGAAAGGGCAAATCCGCCGCGCATTGCCCCTGGCCTACCCCTTACCCCTAGCCTCGAATCCATCCGTACAATCGAAGACTCGGTTCCAGCCCTTCTTTCATGTAACTCATACGCATGCGACCCAAATAATCCTTCGGCACCTCGTTTCGCTTGGCCGTCACGTCCA
>CAZZPI010000441.1:0-2492 GCA_964655865.1 uncultured Nitrospiraceae bacterium | reverse complement strand
ATATTACAAGCGTGGAAAAAGCTTCCCTCCCGGCATGTGGGAGGCCGCGCTGCACGCGCTGAAGCGAGTCGAGCGGTCCATGAGCTTGCGGTTCGGCGATCCGTCAAACCCGCTGCTGGTCTCGGTACGGTCGGGAGCCCGAGCGTCGATGCCCGGGATGATGGATACCGTGTTGAACGTCGGCTTGACGCCGCAAACCGTCGACGGACTCGGCGAGAAAACCCGCAACGATCGGTTTGCGCAGGACAGTTACCGCAGATTCATCTCGATGTTCGGCAGCATCGTCATGGGGGTCGGCCGGGAACACTTCGAAGTGATCCTCAAGCACAAGAAAGCCGAGCTCGGCGTTGCGCACGAAACACATCTGGACGCCAAGGCTCTGAAAGAACTCGTGACGAGCTACAAGGCGCTCGTCAAGGAACAGACCAAGAAGGAGTTTCCCGACGATCCGTTCGATCAACTGCGCATGGCGATCAATGCCGTGTTCTCGTCCTGGTACGGCGCGCGCGCGGTCACGTATCGACGGTTGTACAACATCCCGGACTCCTGGGGGACGGCGGTCAACGTCGTGGCCATGGTCTTCGGCAACATGGGTGAAACCAGCGGCACCGGCGTCGCATTCACACGCGATCCGGCGTCCGGAGAGAAAACCTTCTTCGGCGAGTGTCTCATGAACGCCCAGGGTGAAGACGTCGTCGCCGGCATCCGCACGCCGTTACCGGTCAGCGCCCTGGCGAAAAACGTCCCTCACGCCTACAAAGACCTTGAACATACCTACCGGAAACTCGAGCGCCACTACCGGGACATGCTGGACCTGGAATTCACGATCCAGGAAGGCAAACTCTACATGCTCCAGACCCGAGTGGGGAAACGGACCGGTATCGCCGCCGTCCGCATCGCGGTGGACATGGTGGACGAAGGACTCATATCCAAGAAGGAAGCGGTTCAGCGGATCGGGCCCGATCAAATCGCGCAATACCTCTATCCGATTTTCGATGCGGACAAGGAGTCGCACTGTACGGCGCTGGGAAAAGGACTGCCGGCCGGTCCCGGCGCCGCGGCGGGGAAAATCGCCTTAACGCCCGATCGCGCCGTCGAGATGAAGGCTGCGGGGGATCGCGTGGTCCTGGTTCGCCAGGAAACCAGCCCCGATGACATCCACGGCATGAACGCGGCGCTCGGCTTCCTGACCGCCCGCGGCGGCATGACCTCGCACGCGGCGGTGGTCGCGCGACAGATGGGGAAGGTCTGCGTCGCCGGCTGCGACACGGTCGATGTGATCGATAACCAAACCGTGCGGATCGGGCCCAAGGTCTTCCGAGAGGGAGACTACCTCTCCATCAACGGCTCGACCGGCAACGTGTACGACGGCGATATCCCGGTCGTCGAGTCCGAAATCATTCAAGTGCTCCAGGGCAAGCTCGCTCCGGGCAAATCGGTGAAGTATCAACGCTTCGCGAAGGTCCTCCAATGGGCGGACGAGTTCAGAGTCCTGCATGTGCGCGCAAACGCCGACGTGCCGGAGCAGGCGACCATCGCCAGGGGGTTCGGTGCCGAGGGGATCGGCCTGTGCCGCACCGAACATATGTTCTTCGCCGAAGACCGCATCCCCATCATGCAAAAGATGATTCTGGCGAGGACGAAGGAAGAAAGAGAGAAGTCTCTTGATCAACTCTTGCCGCTACAGAAATCAGACTTCGTCGGCCTGTACCGGGCCATGAAGGGCTACCCCGTCACCATTCGTCTGTTGGATCCCCCGCTCCATGAGTTCCTGCCGAAGCGCGAGGAGCTCATGGTGGAGATCGCTCAGCTCGAGCTGACGCACGCCGACCAAGCGAAGCTGGATGAGAAGCGGCGACTGCTTGCGCGCGTGGAGGAGCTGCACGAGTTCAACCCCATGCTGGGATTGCGCGGATGCCGCCTCGGCATCACGATGCCGGAGATCACGCGCATGCAGGTACGGGCCATCATGGAAGCCGCCTGCGAAGTGGCGAAGGAAGGGAAGACGATCGTCCCGGAGATCATGATCCCGCTGGTCGGCATGGTGTCGGAAATGAAAGCGCAAAAAGACCTCATCCGCGAGGTCGCGCAAGAAACCATGAAGCGATACGGCGTCAAGCTCTCCTACCTCGTCGGTACCATGATCGAGCTGCCGCGAGCCGCCGTCACCGCCGATCGGATCGCCGAGGAGGCGGAATTCTTTTCCTTCGGCACCAACGATCTCACGCAAACCACGTTCGGCTTCTCGCGCGACGACGCAGGCAAGTTCGTCGACTTCTACAAGGCCAACAACATCCTCGATGCCGATCCGTTCGCCGTCCTGGATCGGGAGGGCGTCGGCGCGCTGATAAAGACGGCGATCGACGCGGGCCACAAGACCCGTCCCGACATCAAGCTCGGCATTTGCGGCGAGCACGGGGGTGACCCGAGCTCAGTCGAGTTTTGTCATCGGATCGGCCTCAACTACGTGAGCTGCTCACCCTACCGCGTGG
>CAZZPI010000440.1:0-2493 GCA_964655865.1 uncultured Nitrospiraceae bacterium | reverse complement strand
TGACGGTTAACGATTGATGCGCCATTGATTTTCGCTGCTCGCTGTGCGCTGCGCGCTGGGTCCTTGCGCCGGAGGCGCGACCACAAGGAACGGCCGGCTTGGTTCGCATAGAACAACTCCGCGAGCGACATGGCGAGGACCTCCATTGCCGAGGCACTGGCGCCGCGAGTGGTCAGCGAGATGGTGCTCGCCAGAAATCGGCGACTGGAAAGGCTTGGAGAGCAGTGACTGTTTCACCGACGACCAGTGAAGTCAATCGCTACGTAAGGTGATTCTGCATAGGCATCATCGCCACCGGTCGGGCCCAGCGCAAGCAAGTCTCATACCGCTTCTGCTCCTGTGCGGAGAACTCGAATGAAGATGTCAAGAGATCGTTCTCATAGCCCCTGTGCTTTGCAGATCAGACCAAACCGGGCTTTGAGCGCTCGATCAACGCTTGTGTCAGGCTGGCAAGGCGCAGAAGCCGGCGCTCACGACCTGCCTGCGGAGCTGCTGACGATGTTCAGTGCGATGCTCACGAGCGGACCGCTGTGGCGCGGAGATGCCACAGCAGGATTAACTTTCGAGACAGTTGTCACCTGAACCACGGCCGGCCATGCTCACGTTGCGAGTCATGTACCCAGCAGTTTAAGTCCACAGGCTCGCGCCGCCGCGCCAAGGGCATCATCATGTGTGGCCATCACAAGATCCCTACCACTGCGATCCTTCCAGAGCATCGCGGTGGCCAGGTGAATGGCATCCAATGTACCGAGCATGGTCGGGAGGGGTTGAGAGGCTCGGGTCAGAACGGATTTGGAGAGTTCGACGATCTCCATCGCTTCGACGAGGCGAAACACCGCTTCTCGTCGAGCCGCAATATCCTCGTCATTGAGTCCTTCTATCAGGCGCAGCCGATCCAATGTCCGCAAGCATTCCACTTCGACAAGAGCGGAGGCGACCCCTGTTGTGACTGATCGCCACTCCTTCAGTGCGTTCGGCTGGCGCAGGACAATGCGAAGGATGACCGAAGAATCAAGGTAGGCAATCACCGCTCGCCCTGCCGCTCTTCCAGGAGAAGCGTCACGATATCGCGACGAAGCCGCAACGGGGGCGGCAGCCGTACTTGCTGAAGGGATGCACCGGGCAAAGGCGCACGGATAGTAAGGGACCCTCCGTTCCCTTCGTACGGGACGATACGCGCAATAGGCGTGTTCCGGTCCAACACGGTCACCGTTCGACCTGCCCGGACTTTCCGCAGATGCTCGCTCAGACGGCTCTTGAGGTCAGCAATGCGTACCCCGATCATGACTATAAGATAGTCAACAAGGACCATGAAAGCAAGAGCCCAGTTTAGTCCACCTCCTGATCAAACGCCGGGCCACACGGTCTACACGGCGGCGCTTGGCGCCATGCTCCGCAACCCCGCTGATTCGGGCCTTCTATCAACGCATGTGTCGGGCAGGCAAGGCGCAGAAGCCGACGCTCACGGCGTGCCTGCGGAGCTGCTGACGATGTTCAGGGGGTACTCGCTGCCGTCCCTTTACACTCCCGCCAGTGCGGGCAGCTCGATCACCAGCTCCTCCTCGTCCGTCGCCTCGACGGCACTGGGATCGTTCACGAAGTCTTTCACCCAGGATTGCTGCACGTAGGCGAGCGCCACGCCCCCCTCACCTTCGCCTCTCCCATCACCCGTTGCATCTTGGGCAGCAACGGGTACCCGGGAGAGGAGTGAGGTGAGGGGCGTGGCAAGTTCTGAGTTCTGAGTTATGAGTTCTGAGTTGGTGAAATCGGAAGCTGCGAACGGCTCGCTGCTTGCGGAAGAAGCTGCCAGCGGCGTGAGCACCGGTTTGTACGGAGTCAAGAAGGTTCGGATGGCCTCGGCAGTCTTGCGGGTGGCATTCGCGCCGAGCACCCCGCCAGTGAGCAGTTGACTGTCAGTGGCATTCTCCAAGAATCTTTGCAGCAGTCGTCCGTCCGTGAAGGCCTTGGCCTGCCCGTCGCCATCCGCGTCCAGCATGAAGGGCCGGGCCGTGGTGAGGTAGTTGCGGATGGCCGTCGCCGTCGTGCGGGAGGCGTTGGCATCGAAGACGATCCCGCCGAGAAGCTGACGGTCAGGATAGCCGGCCAAGAACCGGAACAGGAGCTTGCCGTCGATGTCAGCTTCGTAGCGGCCGTTCCCATCCACGTCCAGGATCGCCCGCGGAGTGATCGTAATCGGAAAGTTCGCTGTAGTCGTCACTTCACCGTCGTTGATCGTCATCGTCACGGTGCGTCCGCCAGGGCTGCTATAGAGGTGGTCGAGGTCGAAGCTGCGGCGCGTAAGATTCGCGAGCGTCTGCTGCGGTGTGCCATCCCCGTAGTCGATCGTCACCGTCCAGGTATCGGCGCCCGGGTCGGTGAAGCTCACGGTCCGCTTGAGCGGACTGCCTTCCGGGAGGCTCAGGGCCGCCAAGGCAGCCACGGTCGGCGCGACGTTCTGCACGTCGACCGTGAAGGTCTCCGTGTCCGTCTGCC
>CAZZPI010000439.1:0-2493 GCA_964655865.1 uncultured Nitrospiraceae bacterium | reverse complement strand
CATCGGCCGCCTGGTCGACGATTCGATCGTGGAGCTGGAAAACATCCAGCGCCATCTCAATCAGGAACCCAACCGGTGGGAAGCCATCCTCAACGCCGCGCGCGAAGTGGCGATGCCGATCCTCGCCTCGACGGTGACGACTGTGGTCGTGTTCCTGCCAATCTTCTTCGTCGTGGGGATCGCCAAGCTGCTGCTCATTCCCCTGACCTTCACCATCGCCATCGCCCTGTTCACCTCGTTCTTCGTGTCGCGCACGGTCACGCCGGCGCTCTGCTACAAGTTTTTGAAGCCCGAGCACGAAGCCCACCGGCGTCTCCCCGCGTGGTTTGCGCGCATCATGACGTGGAGCCGGACCAAGTACGAATCGCTCGACCGCGGGTATGAAGCCAACCTGCGCTGGGTATTGACCCACCGCAAGGCGCTGATCGGCGGCATCCTGCTGATCTTCGCCGGCTCCGCCATGCTCTTTCCCTACATCGGCACCGAATTTCTCCCCGTGTCCGACGAAAGCCAGTTCCGCATCGTCCTCCGGGCGCCGGTGGGCCAACGGGTGGAGAAAACCGAGCAGCAGGTAGCCGAGGTAGAGCGCGTCTTGCGCGAGAACATTCCGCCGTACGAACTGGAAACCATCGTCTCGAGCACGGGCGTCCTCGCGCAAGGCCGGTCGTCCTTGTTCAATCCCAACACCGGGCCGCACACCTCGGTCGTCTCAGTCTATCTGGTGCCGCCCGACCGCCGTTCCCGCAACCAGGTGCAGATCATGAACGACGTGCGGCCCAAAGTGATCAAGCTCTTCCCGGGTGTGGCGATGTTCTTCGACCCGGGCGGTTTAGTGAAACGGGTGACGAGCTTCGGGTCGCAGAAGGCGGTGGACGTGGAAATTTACGGCTATGATTTTGAGAAAGCCCGGCGGGTGGTCCGCGAGGTCGAGGCCGTCATGCATCAGACGCCTGGGCTCGCCGACATCGAAGTAAGCCGCGAAGAGAATTACCCGGAGGTCAACGTCGTCGTCGACCGCGAGAAAGCCGCGTTGCTCGGCATCAGTGAGACGGACGTGGCGAATGCCGTGCTCTTTTCCTTGAACGGGAACGGGCAGACCGATCCGATCATCTACACAGACCCCCAGAACGGCAACGAGTACTACATCAGCGCGTGGCTGGCGGAGGAACACCGCAAAGACCTCACGGACCTCGAAAATATCCTGCTGACGACGCGCGCCGGCGAGCCGGTCTTGCTGAGAAACGTCGCTTCGCTGAAGCTGAACGCCGGTCCCGTCAAGATCGACCGCAAATACTTCCAGCGCATCATCCACATCACGGCCAATCCCGTGAATCGCGACCTCGGCGCCATCGCGGAGGACTTGGAGGGGGCCTTTGCGAAGATTCAATTGCCGCAGGGGTTCAGCATCCGCCTGGCCGGCCAGATTCAACAACAGCGTGAGACCTTCGAGGGCTTGCTGTTCGCCAGCATCTTGGCGTTGGTCCTCGTGTATATGGTGATGGCGGCTCAATTCAAATCGCTGATCGACCCCTTCATCATCATGTTCTCCGTCCCGATGGGATTCCCGGGAGTGATCCTCATGCTGTTTCTCACCGACACGACGTTGTCCACCAGCTCCTTCATGGGCATCATCATGATGCTCGGCATCGTGGTCTCGAACGGCGTCCTGCTCGTGGATTACACGAACGTACTCCGGCGGCGTGGGATGGAGTTGCATGATGCCGTCGTGGTCGCGTCCCGCACCAGACTCCGGCCCATTCTGATGACCTCGATCGCCACCGTGTTGGGTCTCCTTCCCATGGCGATCGGGTTCGGCACCGGCGCGGAAACGAACGCCCCGTTGGCCCGCGCCGTCATCGGCGGGTTGAGTGTTTCGACTTTGCTCACGCTGTTCCTGATTCCGACTCTTTATACGATGCTGGAAGAACGGTTCCCGCGGCGTGAAGATCCGAGCTTACAAGAACCGCCGGTGCCGGTCATGCGGGCGTAAGGGGTGAGGAGGAGTTCTCAGTCATCAGTTGTCAGTGATCAGTTCCGGAGACCGCAAACTGAAGACTGACGACTGACAACTGATGACTACTGGCGAAAGAGCAGCGCGCTAGCCTATTCCCGGGAACAGAGCCTTCAACTGAATCGCCAGCCCCAGATCGCCGGCGATGCGCAGCCGGCCTGACATAGCGACCGCCGGACCGCTCATCGCACCGTTCAGGACCTTGACGCAGTCCTCGCCGGCCATCGACAACGTCACATGAGGATTAGAATGGGTGCCCGACACCACCCGGCAGGCGCCGTTCCGAATCTCAACATAGTACTGCCCGCCCTCGGGACCGCTGAGATCAAACTGATAGACAGCCGCGACTCCGTCTGCTGCCTCGGCGTCAAGTTGACCTGGTAGTTGTGCGAAGAAGTCTTTGACGGTCGTCGGCTTCATCGGTGGGGCGCACTATACGGGAGTGCGGGACGCCTGTAAACCTTCGTTGACAAATTCGCAAC
>CAZZPI010000438.1:0-2493 GCA_964655865.1 uncultured Nitrospiraceae bacterium | reverse complement strand
GTGATGCTGAGCCAGGATATGTCGTAGGAGAATCGCTCGCCCGCTGCGAAAGGCACGGCGGTAGGGGTTGTCGAGGGGTCTCCGTGAACCTGCGGGGCGCGGCCGAGTAGACCGATCAGGGCAATCGTGACAGCGAGAGCGACCGAGGATGAAGCGCGAACCAGGACGGTGCAGCTAGGCGACGTGGCGGGCCAATTCCAATTCGTGTTCGACGGTCGATCGGATTGCATCAAGCTGCTGCGGTGACGAGGCCTCGAATCTCAGGACCAGCGCCGGCTGTGTGTTGGAGGCACGGATCAGTCCCCATCCATCTTGGAAGATCGCACGGATTCCGTCAATGGTCACCAGGTCTCGGAGGGTGAGCTTCGCGCGACCGATGGGCTGCTTGGCTCGGTGGGCGGCCTCGAATCGGACCCGCACCCTATTCACAAGATCGAACTTCACCGTATCGGGGCAGTCCACGCGAATTTCGGGCGTCACGGAGGATTGCGGCAAATCCGCCGTCAGGCTCGAGAGCGGCTTTCGGGCCTTGGCGAGAATTTCGATGAGGCGGCAGGAGGCATAGATCGCGTCGTCGTACCCGAAGTAGCGATCCGCGAAAAACATGTGTCCGGACATCTCCCCGGCCAGCACGGCCCGCTCCTCTTTCATCTTCGCCTTGATGAGGGAATGCCCGGTCTTCCACATGATAGGCCTTCCCCCGTGTCTTGCTACATCGTCATACAGGCTTTGAGAGGCCTTGACTTCGGAGATGATCGTCCCGCCCGGTTTGTGGGCCAGGATGTCGCGCGAGTAGACCACCATCAAGCGGTCGCCCCAGATGATCGTCCCCTGTTCATCGACTGCGCCGATGCGGTCGCCGTCGCCGTCGTAGCCGATGCCCACATCGGCCTTATGACTCTTCACCGCCTTGATCAAATCCGTGAGGTTCTCGACGACCGTCGGATCGGGATGATGATTGGGGAACCGTCCGTCCAGATCGCAGTAGAGACCCGTCACCTTGCACCCAAGCGACTCAACGGCCTGCTTGGCGACGAGTGCCGCCGAGCCGTTTCCGCAGTCGATGATCACGTGCAGCCGACTCGCATCCACCCCGGCGAAACTTTTCTTGATGTAGGCCAAATAATCGGGAACGATGGGATGGCTGGACAAGGTCCCCTGGCCGGACAGGAATCGCCCCGCTTCCATGACCTTCCGCAAATGCTGGATCTCCTCGCCGTGAATGGTCTCTTTCCCGATGCAGACTTTGAAGCCGTTGTACTCGGCGGCATTGTGGCTCCCGGTGATCATGATGCCGCCGTCGACGGGGAGAGTGAACAGGGCAAAATAGAGGAGCGGAGAGGGGCAGATCCCCACATCGATCACGTTCATGCCGCTTCGTAAGAGCCCCCGCAGCAGCCGTTCCCGCAGCGCCGGGGAGCTGAGCCGCCCGTCTCGACCCAGGGCGATGGTCTTCACCCCGCGATCGCGCACCATCGCGCAGTAGGCCTGACCGATTCGCTCGGCGATGTCCTCCGTCAGCTCCTTCCCGACGATGCCGCGCAGATCGTATTCGCGAAAGAGACCCATTGAAAAACCGAGACGAGTGATCAGTAACGCGTGACGATATCCAAGTTTCTCATCTCGTCACTCGTCACCTGTCACCCGTCTCGCTCCTCCCGTAGTCATCCTGGAATCGGACGATGTCGTCCTCGCCCAGGTACGGTCCGTTCTGCACCTCGATGATATGAAGCGTGTCCCGACCTGGGTTTTCGAGCCGATGACGCGTTTCGACCGGGATGGCCGTGCTCTGGCCCACCGTCAGGTCGAACACTTCGTCGCCCCTCGTCACTCTCGCCGTGCCGGTGATGACCACCCAATGCTCGCTGCGCTTGTGATGGAGTTGCAGAGAAAGCCGGCCGTCGGGTTTCACCGTGACTCGTTTAACCTTGTAGCCCGGCCCCTCTTCGAGCACGGTGTAAGACCCCCAAGGGCGATGGACGGTCAGATGTTCGAGGTGTTCAGGCGCTCCTTCCTTCTTCAACCGCTCGACGACCTTTTTCACGTCTTGCGACCGGGACTTCGGACACACCAGGGTGGCGTCCGGAGTATCGACCACCACCATGTCCGAGAGTCCGATGGTGGCCACCACGCGCCGATCCGCGTAAAGAATCGAGTTGGTGCTGTCCAGGTCGATGATCCGTCCGGTCACGACGTTGCCGTTCTTGTCGCAGGGAGCCACCTCATCGATGCTGCTCCAATTGCCGACGTCCGACCAGCCGAGATCGCAGGGGATCACCGCCGCCCGTGACGAACGCTCCATCACGCCGTTGTCGATCGACACGGACGCCACCTTGCGGTAGGCCCCGTCGACCTCCTCCCGTGGCGCGCCTGACGCGATGAGGTGGCCGATCGTGTCCATATCCCTCGCAAGCTGCGGCTGATGGGCGCGCAGCTCTTCCAAGATGGTCGCGGCTTGCCAGACGAACATCCCACTGTTCCAGTAGTAATTCT
>CAZZPI010000437.1:0-2503 GCA_964655865.1 uncultured Nitrospiraceae bacterium | reverse complement strand
CCGAGCGGGAGTTCCGCGAGGCGCTGCGGGTCAAATCGGATTACTCCGAGGCCCATACCTATCTTGGGCATGTCCTGGTCCTCCAGCAGCGATGGGATGAAGGCATTAAAGCCTACCGTCGAGCCTTGGAGAATCCGCAGTACGTCACCCCGGATGTCGCGCAGTTTCACCTCGGCAAGGCCTTGGTGCACCAGGGTGATCTGCAGGGGGCGAGGAAAGCGTATGAAGACGCGCTCCTGGTGTATCCTCTCAGCGTTCCGCCCGCGCAGGTGCACCTCGAGCTGGGGCAGGTGTATCACAAATTGGGGCTTGATGCGCAGGCCCGTGAGGTGCTGGCCAAGGCGGTTGAATTGGACCGTGACGGTCAGTTCACGAAAGAAGCCAAGGATCTGATGACCCGCCTGAAACCGTAGTGGGGATGTGGGATGGAATCGATCGGCGAATTTTTCCGACAAGTCCGTGAGATGAAGGGGCTTACCGTCGAGGAGGTCGCGTCGAAGACGCGAATCCGAACCGATTTCGTCCGCGCGCTCGAAGAGGGGAACTTCGCCAAGCTGCCGGACCAGGTGTTCGCCCGCGGGTTTGTCCGGTCCTACGCCCGCTCGCTGGGCTTAGATGAGGAGGACGCGATTCATCGCTTCATTCAATCGGCCGGCACGTTCTATGAGAAACAGGAGGAGCGTGAGCGGCTGAGAGTGCGGGAGGCCGAAGAAGAGCGGCGCCGCCAGGCGAATCGGAAGGCCGTGGGGGTCGCCATTGCGATCGCCATCGTCACTCTCGTGGTGTTGTTGGGGCGCGAACAATCCGCGCTGGTGGTCCGGCGAGCGCCTGTGGAACCGGCTCCGGCTGCGGCCAAGAAGAGCACGCCCCCCAAGGAAGCGCGCGAAGCCGGCAAGGTCGACGGCGGCGAGACGATGGTTACGGGTCCGGCTGCGAAGGAGGTCGAGCCTTCCAGAGCACCGACGGAACCAGTGTCGGAAAGCAAAAGCACGGAGGCCGCGCCGACGGCTAAGAAGACGGAGAAGCCCGGCAGCGAGGCTACCACCTCCGTCGTCTCGTCTGCGGGAGCGGGAGGCCCTCTCGATGGGCTCAACCTTGACGGAGGCCCGGGCGCGGAGGGTCCGATGACCCTCGACCTCGAGGCTACGGAACTGAGTTGGGTCGTGGTGCAGGTGGACGGGGGGAGTCCGCAAGAGGCCTTGCTCCGACCCGGTGAAAAAACTCGATGGACAGCCCAGGACCAATTTACCTTGACTCTGGGGAACGCCGGCGGAGTGAAAGCCTTGCTGAACGGCAAGCCGCAAAAGCCGTTCGGCCCCAGCGGGAAAGTCGCCCGCGACATTGTGTTGAAACGGTAACGACCTCTTCGATCACCCTCGCCGAGCCCATCACTCTTTTACTTCGTCCTTGGGAAGATACGATTCTTGGAAAGGCCTACCCCGCGTGGCGGGTTCTTCATTCCTGGTGGGGCAAGGTGGAAAGACCATGGGGCGCAATGGTGACACGAGGAGGCTGCGATCAGCTCTCGTCGGCAGAGTGGCTCCGTGCAATCGTCGATGATTCGAGGGGTTCATCAACGGCCTGAACTGGCACGGCCTTTGAGTCGATTCATGGTTGAGAGGGGATGGTAGAGACTCCACTCACGGCATGGAATCTTGTGGCTCGGTCAGGGAGTCAGGGATACGCGGCGGTTCCCTTGACAATTTTGGACGGCCGTTGCTATAGTCCCGCCGTTTTTGCCGGCTTCATGGAAATCTTCTTGAAGGTCGGTGGGCCATGCCGAGGGTCGGGCGACTCACAGCGGCGTTTTCAATACAAAAAAGAAGGAGGAAAAAGTGATGGGGTATGTGACTAAGTCTGTAGGGTTGGTAGCAGCCTTGTTGTTCGTGTCTGCCACGGTGGCAGGCGCGGAGGAGCGGGACCCGCTCAAACCGCGCGTTCCGCCGGATCAGATCGCTGAGGCGAAGGCGATGAAGAACCCGATCCCCGCAACACCGGAGAACATTGCCAAGGGCAAGGCGCTGTTCGAGGGGAAGGGCACGTGCTTCAACTGTCACGGCAAAGAAGGCAAGGGTGATGGACCTGCGGGCGCGATCCTAAATCCGAGCCCACGGAACTTCACGAACTGCAAGTTCCACAAGAAGCGGAAAGACGGCGAGCTCTTCTGGGTGATCAAGAACGGCAGCGCCGGCACCGGAATGGTGTCCCTGATCCCGGCGGCCATCAACGACGAAGAAGCCTGGGCGATCATCAACTACGAGCGGACGTTCTGCAAGGGTGAGTAACTCATAGCCTACACCTGTTGCGCGAGGGCGGAGGGAGTAAGAACCCTCCGCCCTCTTTGTTTTTGAGGGGCGCGGCAGGGGGTCCTGTTACGGGGTTGCCGAAGCTCGGACGGTCGGAGTACGCGTCAACACAAGGCTTGAGGCTTTGTCGCTCGCGCGAAGGGGCGGAACGACGAGCGGCCGCTGGTCTTGGTTGGAGCCGGGCTTCGCGGCGGCGG
>CAZZPI010000436.1:0-2505 GCA_964655865.1 uncultured Nitrospiraceae bacterium | reverse complement strand
TCTTGTCCAACTCGATGGTGAATTGGCTGCTCTTTCCGGAGACCGGTGGCGACGTGGTTATCTTCCCATGGTCGTTGGTCAACATGACCGGTGCGCTGGTCTGGGGATACCTGGCACGGGCTCATAGTTTCACGACCTATCTCCGCCGCGGCAAGAAGTCGGGGGCGTCCCACGCATGGTTCCTCTTCACATTCGGCGTTTGCGGCGCCGTGGCGATGAGTATTCCGGGCACGCTCGTTCAGGCGGCCTTGGGAGAAACCTCCGTGTTCGCGTTGAATCCGGAAGTCGCCGAGACGCTCAGCCAGCGTGTCAGCCACTGGGAGGCCTTCGTCAAGGCGCAGGTCGAAACGCTCTACGGACTGACCTGGGTCGACAGCTTGAGCTGGGTCGTCGTGAACTGGTTTCAGAACTGCGTGCGCTACATCCCGGACAAGACGATGAGCGCCGCGATCGCATTGGTGGTGCTGAAGTACGGATACCCGCTGTTCGAACGGGAACTGATCCATGGAGGGCCGAACGGCGATCGGCCGGGAGACGAGCGCATGCTGCCCTTGGTCTTGGGGTTCTTGTACGCCCCGTCGTACGCCACGCTGCTCACGAGCGAGCAGTACGCGGGAGCCGTCTACTGGCCCTTGTGGACCACGCCGTGGGTCGCGATCGTCTGCGGCTATGTGTGGTTACGCTATTGGGGCGCGCCGGACTCGGAGCTGCACAAGGCGCGGCTTCAACGAGGCGTCCGCTATGCCCAGGCGTTGAAACCGATCAAGAAAGAGCCGAACTATGAATTCTGCCGACGGCTGACTTTTGCGACGTTGATCGCCAGCCTGATCTTCGCACTGGCCCTCCCGGTGCTGCTGACGGATTTCTACCGCGTCGCGTTCAACTTCTTCTGCGTCGTCTACGGTTTCCTGCTCGTCGTGCACCTGGTCCGAGTCGCCATCGCCCAGAACCTTTCGGTCGCCCGGGCGGATGAGTAGGTCTCCGTCTAATGTCATTGGTCAACAGTCATTGGTCATTGGCAATGATCGAAGAGGCTACAAAGCATTTCTTACCATTGACGGTTGACCAGTGACCATTGACGCACCCCCGCATTGACCGGTGACTATTGACCGATGACGAGTGACGCTTCACTCCCCGCGCTCGCTTTGCGGGCTGTGCAACTGCAGAAAATGCGTGATCGCGGAGCGAGTGACCAGCCCGACTACGCGATCGTCGTCGAGCACCACGAGGCGATCGCTTCCCTGCTGCACCATCTGGTCGAGCGCCATCGTGACCGGATTGTTCGCCTGGATCACCAGAGCAGGTGAGGCCGGTGTCATGAGCTGACCCACGGTCCGCCAGGGCCAGAGCGACACCGGCACGCCTTGAACGTCCCGCACGGTGAGGAACCCCGCCAGCTTCGCTCCCTCCACGACGGGGAACCCGCTATACCCATAGGGGAGAAAGCATTGGTTGACCGCCTGTTCCAAGGACATCTCCGGCTTGAGATCGACCACCACCCGCACCATGAGCTGGCGGACCGGCACGCCGGCTAGCGATGCGCGCACCATGGCCTGTCGACGGCTGTGGCGCGCGGCCGCAAACAGAAACGCTCCGATGATCACCACCCACAGCCCGTTGGTCGCGAGCGCGCCAGGCAAGGCTCCCGTCAGCGCCCCGACGATGAGGAATCCCCCGGAGATGCCGATCAACACCGCCGCGCCCACGCCGACGAGCGAGGCCTGACTGGTTGCCGTATGAAAATCCTTGCTCCAGGCCCACAAGCCGGCTCTGAGCGCCCGGCCGCCGTCCAACGGAAACCCGGGAATCAGGTTAAAGACGCCAAGGTTGATGTTGACCATGGCGAGCAACCCGCTCAGCACCAGGAGCCCGCGCAGGCGGGAATTCCCGTGGAGCAGTCCCACAAACGACTCGAGTCCGAAACAGAACGCGCCCAGGGCAAAGCTCACGATCGGCCCGGCGATGGCGATGCGGAATTCGGCGAGGGGGCCCGGTGGCTCGCGCTTCATGTGCGCGACGCCACCGAAGATGAACAGCGTGATCTGGCCGATAGGGATCCGATAGCGTAGGGCCACGAGCGAATGGCCCAATTCGTGGAGCAGCACCGACACGAACATGAGCACGGAGGCGATGGCGCCCAAGACCCAATAGCGAGGGCCTGTCAGCCCCGGGAGGGCTACGGGCAGATAACCGGTCGCCAGGGTCCAGGTGACGAAGAGGAACACGAAAAACCAGGAGGGATGCACCTTGATCGGAATCCCAAACACCAACCCGATCTGCCAGTTTCGCCAAAACATGAAAGGATTCGACGGAAAAGTACCAACCGGCGCAGCGGTTCAGGCGTCATAATGCCTGACCCTGGCACCCTACCAGTCGCTTCGGCTGAGCGTCAACCATCACCGCGCAATTCGGAGTATCCCTTCCCGTCCAGGGTTCCGGTATACTGAACAGGAATCCGTCGGCACTTGGGCATGATTCGCGAGCGGGATCGCGCGATTAAGTAAT
>CAZZPI010000435.1:534-2513 GCA_964655865.1 uncultured Nitrospiraceae bacterium | reverse complement strand
CGGAGCTCCCGCACATGTTCCCAAATCTTGAGGCGGCTTTGCACGTCCAAGCCGAGGGTCGGCTCGTCCAAGAAGACGATCTTCGGGTTGGGCAGAAGACCGCAGGCGATGTCGAGCTTGCGCTTCATGCCGCCGGAATAGGTCTTGGCCGGACGATCGGCGTGCGCCTCCAGGTTGACCAGCCTGAGAAGCTCGGTGATCCGGCGCTTGGCGTCCTGCTTCGAGAGATGGTAGAGGTTCGCGAGGAGCTCGAGGTGCTCGCGCCCGGTCAGAAATCGGTCGATCGCGCGTTCTTGAGGCACGTAGCCGATTTGCCCGCGGATGAGATCGGCGTCCCGGACCGTATCGAAACCCAGTACGTGGGCGGTTCCGGAGGTCGGTCGGAGCAGCGTGATGAGAATGCGGAGCGTCGTGCTCTTGCCCGCGCCGTTGGGACCCAGCAACCCGAAAATTTCGCCCACGTACACATGAAACGACAGGTCTTCAATCGCTTTGACGCCGTCATAGGCCTTGCCCAGACGGGACACGGCGATGGCAACGGCCCGGTCCATTAGCCCAAGCCCTTCGTCCCGTAACGCTCGTCGATCTTAAACTGAATGAGGTCGCACAGGCGGCGCGCATGCTGCTCGAGCCCTTCGGCTTCCAGCAAGAACTGCTTCTCGATCGGTGTACAGTCAAGGTACGAAGACAGCGAATTGACAAGAATCTCGTCGCTGACGTCCTGCCGGAAGATCCCTTGCCAGGCCGGGGAATCTTCCCGCGAATGGAGATAGTCGTCCAGCGTTTCGGTCAAGTAGCGGCGAGTGGCCGGATCGAGTCGAGAGCCGCGTCTCCGCGGAGTCACGGTGATCGTCGCTTCGCGATAACTCTTATCGCAAAACTCTTCGCGGATCTCGTACCGCTCCAGCCCCTGCAGGAGGATATTCGATCGTCCGTCCGGCAATTGCTGGATGCTGACGAGGCGGCCGACGCAGCCGACCGGGAAGATCTCCGGGTTACCGGCATAGTCGGCTTCCCAGCCCTCCTTCAAGAGCACCATACCGATGCATTGTCCCCTGCCCGCCACGTCCGCCACCATGGCTCGATACCGGGGCTCGAAGATATGGAGCGGCAGATAGGTCCTCGGAAAAAACACGAGGTTCGGCAGGGGGAACACGGGAATCCGCGCCGGGATGGGGAACGACCCGGCCTTCTCGTGTCGATTCGAATTCCGCTGCTCTCGTTCCGGTTGAAATTGCATGGCTCACGATAGCCGATGCTTGCGAATGTTGTCAACGGCGCACCTGGCCTGGGTTTTCACGATTTCGCACGCCCTCGGACTCGCCGTTTCACGAATTTACTCATGTGCTACGCGCATGTTATAAGCCGATCCCTGCGAGAAGGATGTGGTCGTATGACGAAACCCGATCGGCTCAAAGTCGGCAGCGCCTGTGTCGCACTCACATGGCTTCTGCTCGCGACCTCCGAAGCCGGTACGGAGCAGACTCAGGACTTCCGCCTAGCCACCCCGGGCTACACCTACCGCTTTCCGTTCGACCACGGAGCCCACCGGGCCTTTCGAACCGAGTGGTGGTACTACACCGGCCATCTCACGACGAGTGGCGGCCGGCGATTCGGCTACGAGCTGACGTTCTTCCGCCGCGGTATTCCGCCAGGCCGACAAAAGACCCTGCCATCGCGTTGGACGATCGACCACCTGTATCTCGCACACTTCGCGCTCACTGATATCGAAGGCGGGCGGTTCCACTATGCGGAGAAGCGCAGCCGCACGGGATTGGGAAAAGCCGGAGCCGAGACGGAGCGCCTGCATGTTTGGATCGACCGCTGGCGCACGGAAGGCTCCTTGCAATCCGATGAACAGCGTCTCCAGGCGGGCAGTGCGGACTTCTCGATCGACCTGACGGTCCTTCCGGCTAAAGCCCCGGTGGTCCACGGCACGGGCGGGATCCTGAGCGGCATCCACAGCGGTGCGACGCTGA
>CAZZPI010000435.1:0-524 GCA_964655865.1 uncultured Nitrospiraceae bacterium | reverse complement strand
GGCGCCGCGCCAGGGCAGGCGTCGCATTACTACTCGCTTACGCGTCTGACTACAAAAGGCACGGTCACCCTCGGCAAGCAACGCTATGAGGTCACGGGCACAAGTTGGATGGATCACGAATTCGGCTCGGCGGATCTGAGCGACGATCTGGTCGGATGGGATTGGTTCGGCATCCAACTGGCCGACACCAGCGAACTCATGCTCTACCGGCTGCGTCGGGCCGACGGATCGTCGGACCCTGTCTCCAGCGGCACGGTCATCACCCGCGATGGACGGACCCGACATCTTTCCCTTGCGGAATTCACCATCGAGTCGACCGGAACCTGGACCAGTCCTGCCAGCAAGGCCGTGTATCCAACCAACTGGCGTGTGACGATACCCGCGCTCGATCTACAGTTGGAAATCGCGCCATTACTGGCTGATCAGGAACTGCGCACCGGCCGCAGCACGCACGTGACCTATTGGGAAGGCGCCGTGGCGGTTTCGGGAACTCAGCAGGGCCAGCCGGTGAAGGGCCAGGGCTA
>CAZZPI010000434.1:0-2550 GCA_964655865.1 uncultured Nitrospiraceae bacterium | reverse complement strand
ATCCGCTCCATCACGAGGCGAATACCGTTGTCGAGCACAAGCTTTCGGTACATGGGGCGTTATCCGGTCGCCGTTCCTTGTGGGGAAGGGGCCGACGGTGCCGGCAGGGCCTCCTTGCGGCTCAACCGGATCTTCCCCTGCTTGTCGATCTCGAGGACTTTGACCAGGATCTGCTCGCCTTCGGATACTTCATCAGAGACGGATTTGACGCGATGGTGCGCCAACTGCGAAATGTGCACCAAGCCATCGGTTCCCGGGAGGACCTCCACGAACGCGCCGAAATCCATGATCTTGCGCACTGTTCCCAGATAGATCTTGCCGACCTCGACCTCCTGGACCAGCCGCTTGATCATCTCGATCGCCTTTTGGGCGGACGCCTCGTCGGAGGAGGCGATCGTGACGTCGCCGGTGTCCTCGACGTTGATCTTCACTCCCGTCTCGGCGATGATGCTCCGGATCATCTTCCCGCCCGGGCCGATGACGTCGCGAATCTTCTCCTGCTTGATCTTCATCGCATAGATACGCGGCGCAAAGGGGGACAGGTTGAGGCGCGGGCTACTTAAGGCCTTTTGCATTTGCCCCAAGATGTGCAAACGCCCGGCCTTGGCTTGCTCGAGCGCTTGGCGCATCAATTCCGGCGTGATCCCGCTGATCTTGATGTCCATCTGGAGGGCCGTGATGCCGTGCTTGGTCCCGGTGACCTTGAAATCCATGTCACCCAAGTGATCCTCAAGCCCCAGGATGTCGGACAGCACCAACACCTGATCCCCTTCCTTGATCAATCCCATCGCGATCCCCGCTACAGGCTCCTTGATCGGCACGCCGGCATCCATGAGCGCCAAGGTACCGCCGCACACCGTCGCCATGGAGGACGATCCGTTCGATTCCAAGATGTCGGACACGATCCTGAGTGTATAGGGGAACTTCTCCTTGGAAGGAATGATGGGCTTCAGCGCCCGCTCGGCCAACGCGCCGTGGCCGACCTCGCGCCGTCCCGGCGATCGCAGCGGTCTGGCCTCGCCGACGCTGAACGGGGGAAAGTTGTAATGGAGCATGAATGTGCGGAAGTACTCGCCCTCCAACGCATCGATCCGCTGCTCGTCATCCGTTGTCCCGAGCGTCACCGCCGCCAAGCTCTGCGTTTCGCCCCGGGTGAACAGGGCCGAACCGTGCGTCCGTGGGAGGACCCCTACCTCGCAGGTGATCGGACGGATGTCCGAAGGACCGCGGCCGTCGGCGCGGGTGCGCTTCTCCAGGATCATGTTGCGCACTTCCGTGTATTCCAAGGAATGAAACGTGAGCTTGATGTGGCGCTCGCGATCAGGATCGTCGCTCTTGAGCTTCTCCAGGGCTTTCGCCAGCACCTGGTCCAGCCGTTCCTGCCGTGCCGTCTTGTTCGGAATCAGGATGGCCTCGCGAATAGGACCGGCGACCACGGCTCTCACCTGCGTCTGCAGCTCAGGATCGATATGCTCTTGAACCGCGTTTCGCTTCGGCTTGCCCACCAGGGCTCGCAGCTCTTCGATCTTGACCACGATTTTCTTGATCTCGCCGTGGGCCAATTCCAAGGCTTCGATCATCGTCGCTTCTGACAATTCGTTCGCGCCGCCCTCAACCATCATGATCGCGTCCGCCGTACCGGCCACGACCAGGTGTAAATCGCTCTTCTCCAACAGGTCGAGGTCGGGATTCACGACGAATCGGCCGTCGACGCGCCCGATCTTGACTCCAGCAACCGGACCGTCGAAGGGAATCGGGGAGATGGCCAGCGCCGCCGAAGCCGCGGTGATGCCGATGATGTCGGACGTTCCGGTCTTGTCCGCCGACAGCACGGATGCGATCACTTGCGTTTCCAAATAGTAGCCCTCGGGAAAGAGTGGGCGCAGCGGGCGATCGATAAGGCGGCTGGTCAGGACTTCCTTTTCAGACGGGCGGCCCTCGCGCTTGAAATACCCTCCTGGGATCTTGCCTGCTGCGTACGCCTTTTCCTGGTAATCGACCGTGAGGGGAAGGAAATCGATTCCCGGCTTGACGGTTTGTGACGCCACGGCCGTGGCCAGCACTACCGTGTCCTCATAGGAGGCCCAAACCGCGCCGTCCGCTTGCTTGGCCACGCGACCGGTTTCCAATCGCAACCGGCGCCCGGCCACTTCCAACTCAACAACGTGTATCATCTGTGGTCTCCTCTCTTACTTATGTCCCACAGATGCCCACAGAGATAAGCTCAACTGGGAAATGTGAAATGCGGAATGTGGAATGAGAAATTGAGGGAGTGGCTTTCGCTCAATTCAACATTCCTCATTCATCATTCCTCATTGTGAGAAAGGTGAGCTCATGTCCGTGTTCAT
Organism: uncultured Nitrospiraceae bacterium; assembly: GCA_964655865.1. Lineage (GTDB taxonomy): Bacteria > Nitrospirota > Nitrospiria > Nitrospirales > Nitrospiraceae > JBBIJI01. Next base: position 202 of record CAZZPI010000434.1, on the reverse strand, counting down.
CTGGGGGACGATTGTGTGAACTCCTCTGATGTGGGGAGGAATCAACCCAGGACGTAACTACTTTCGAATGCCCAGGCGATCGATAACCGCGCGATACCGCGCATCGTCGACCTTCCGCAGGTAATCAAGCAAACGACGGCGACGCCCGACCAGTTGGAGCAGCCCGCGACGCGAATGGTGATCTTTCTTATGCAGCCTGAAA
>CAZZPI010000433.1:0-2559 GCA_964655865.1 uncultured Nitrospiraceae bacterium | reverse complement strand
CTGTCGTCAAAATTTTTGACGCGTGCGCGTAGAGCGAGAAGTAGCCGTTGGCATGGTCCATAATTATAACCAGTCCGTAACCTTTCAACCAGTCCGCATAAACGACCGTCCCAGGCATCACGGCACGGATGGTGCTCCCCTCCGGCGTCCTGATCTCGATCCCTTTCCGCTGGATGTACGTGTTGAACGTGGGGTGTTTTTGGCGCCCGAAAAAGGAGACGACCTTCCCATCGGTGGGCCACGGCAAGGTGCCCTTGACGCCCTTAGGCAGGATCGCACCGGCCGGTGGACGGGCCGCGAGCGCCCGCCGGCGCTGCTCAAGCTCCTTGAGCAGGCTGTCCAGGCGCGTCGCGGACCGCTCCATTTCATCCACGGCCCGCTCGAACGATTCTTTCTCCTGGGTGATCTTCGTCAGGACAACCCGCTTTTCCTTCTGCACCACCTTAATTTCTTTCAATCTCTTTTCCGTGCTCTCCCGATAGGCCAACATCCCGGCTCGCGCTTCCTCACGCTGACGTTCGGCTCCTTCCAGGCGAGTCGCGTCGCTACGATAGGCCTCGACGATCGCGTATTCATGTTGCGAGACCGCCGAGAGATACTGGAACCGCCGCTGAAAATCTCCGTAGGAAGCAGACGCCAGCAAGACCTTCAGATCACCGAACCGTCCTTCAATATACTGCGTTCGAAGACGGGCCAGGATCGCCGTCTTACGTTGCTCGATCCTCTGCTTGATGGTGGCGATCTGGTCGGTGATCTGCTCGATTTCGCGGTCCTTCTTGCGCAGCTTCCGTGTCGTCTCCTGATGCTGTTGACGAAGATCGGCCAGCCGCTGATCGAGCGATTGAATGGCTTGCAGCACGGATTCTCGTTTTTTCCCCGCTTCGTCGGCATGCTTGCGGGTTTCTTCGATCTTGTCTTTGAGCTGTTCAAGCGTCTTGCGTTCCTGCTCGATCTTGTCGGCGATCGCTTCCGCACGATTTTTTTGGGCGTGGGCCGGACACTCCGTCACCGCCCAGACCGCCAACACCAGCGTGAGGCTCACTGAGAGTCGGATCACTCGCGCCCCTCCCCGAATCGGATGAGCGAGACATAGCTCCCCGCGCAGCCCAAGCACATTCCGATAAGCACCAGAATCGCGGAAACCTGGACCGGGAAAAACGTCAACAGCGGACGGACGGCCTGAAGTTTGTGCGCCATGTGAATTTGTCGGCTGAACCACTCGAAGGCGATCCAGAGGATTCCCAAGGACAGGGCGCTCCCCAACGCGCCCAACAATGCGCCTTCCAACAGATACGGCACGTGGAGAAACGCTCTCGTCGCGCCGATGAGGCGCAGGATCGCCAGTTCATCGCGCCGGGCATACAGCGTCAACCGAATCGTGTTGGCGATGATCGTGACGGACGCGGTGGAGAGAATCAGCCCTACTCCGATCGCCGCCAGCTCGATGTAGCGAACGATGGCGGCCAACATGTCGATCCAGTCCTGGCTGTACTCGACCTGGCTGACCCCCTCCATCCCCTTGACGCCTTCCGCCCAGCGCTTCACCGAATCCGGCGATCGAAACTGCGTCGCCAGCGTGACGACGAACGAAGCCGGCAAGGGATTCAATCCTAATCCTTGAAGCAGCTGCGAGTCGGACGGAAACTGGAGCTGGAAGTCCCGCAAGGCCTGCTCTTTCGACACGTATGTCAGCGCCGCCACGGCCCTGTCGCCTTTGAGCCGCTGTTCCAGCTCGGCCAACGCGCCGGCAGGCAGGTCGTCTTGCACATAGACCCCGACTTTGATGTCGTTCTGCAGCGAACCGGCGAGGGACCGGAGATTCAGGTAGAGCAACAGGAAGACGCCGACGCACGCGAACGTGAAGGCGGTGGTCACGATCGCGACGACCGTAATCGCACGGTTCACCCGGACGTTTCCGTAGGCTTCCCGGAGCAGGTAAAAGAGGCGCCTCATACCGCCACTCGAGGCTCGACGAGCAGGGTTCCCTGAACCAGCGTCACGACACGACGATTGACTTGGGCCATGACCTGAGGATCGTGGGTCGCCACCACGACGGTCGTCCCGCGTGCGTTGATGAGTTTGAAGAGCTCGATAATTTCGTTCGTCAGCTCAGGATCCAGGTTCCCGGTGGGTTCGTCCGCGAGCAAGATGATGGGGCCGTTGACGATCGCTCGGGCGATACAAACCCTCTGCTGTTCACCGGTCGATAGCATCGCCGGCCATTGGTCTTTTTTGTGCTCCACGCCGACGGCCCGTAGGGCTTCGGTCACTTTTCGCTTGATCTCGATGCCTGACGCGCCCTGTACCACGAGCGGCAAGGCCACATTGCCGAACACCGTCTTTTTTGGCAGCAGGCGAAAATCCTGAAAGACCACACCGATGCGCCGCCGCAGATAGGGAACTTCCGACGGTGCAAGTTTGGTCACGTTCCGGCCCTGGACGAAGATTTGCCCGTCATCCGGCTGTTCGGCTCCGATGAGCAGCCGGAGCAACGTCGACTTCCCTGCCCCGCTGGGCCCCATCAGGAGTACGAATTCGCCCTTCTCGATCTCGAGCGTG
>CAZZPI010000432.1:0-2566 GCA_964655865.1 uncultured Nitrospiraceae bacterium | reverse complement strand
GCGGCAGCCCGGAAAAGTACCTGTTGCGGTCGCTTGTGGCCACCGCGCTGGGCGCAGGCGCCGTCTTCGTCCTGACGGGGCTCAATTACCAGTTGTTCCGGTCGCATCCCGGCGTTGTGTATGCGCTGGCCTCCGGGCTGTTGGCGGGCGTGCTGCTCTTCGACAAAGGGGAACGGACGGTCGGGCACGGGGTCACCCTCCATTATTTTGCTCAACATCAGGCGGAAACGCTCAACCCCGAGCACACGATCTTGGAGTCCCTGTCTGAAGTCTCGTCGCAGGCGGAGATGAACTTCATTCGGGGGATCGCGGGCGCGTTTCTGTTCTCCGGACCGGATCAGAAAAAACCCATCAAGGCGTTGAGCGGCGGCGAACGCAACCGGGTGGCGCTCGCGCGGATGCTAGTGGAACCGGCGAATACGTTGCTGCTCGACGAGCCGACCAATCATTTAGATCCCGCTTCCGTGGATGTCCTGACCGACGCCCTGACCGATTTCCCCGGGACGCTTGTCTTCATTTCGCATGATCCGACCTTCCTCACCCGGATCGCCACACGCGTGGTCGAGATCGATGAAGGACAAGCTCGAAATTACTCCGGTGATTATGAATATTACTTGTGGAAAAAGGCGCAGGAGTTCGAATCGATCAAGGAACAGACCGAGGAGCTGGCGGCGGCGAAGGTGGAGAAGAGTCCGGCTCCTACCAATGCGATGGCCTCGCAAACAGCGCCGAAGTCATCGGCCGGCAACCGCCGGGAATGGAACAAGACGCAGGCCCGCCTCGAGAAACAGATCGCCCGGGCCGAGGCGGAAATTGCCGAGCTCGAATCCAGGATCAAGGCCCGTGACCAGGAGCTGGCGGATCCACAGCTCTACCAGGAGTTCACGCGATGGCACGCCCTCCATCAGGAGCAGGAGCGATGGAAGCACGATCTGGAGCGGCTCACCGCCCGATGGGAAGCGTTGGCCAAGGAGATGGAAGAGATCAAACAGAATCTGGCGAGCCTAGCGTAAGGGTTTTGTTAGACTGAGGTCTTGAGGGTTTCTTCGAGATAGTAATACAGCCAGCGGGTTTTCTCTTTCGTCACAAGTTCATCCCACACCACACCGATCAGAAACCCTTTTTCCCAGGGTTTGACCCAGGCGATCGTGCCGTCCAGTTTCTCTTGTTGCTCGACTCCGTTCGGATCGAGGAAGGCCAGCGAAACCGTGACCTTTTCATTGGGTGGGATGCGGTCTTTGGTGTGAAGGCCGGCGCCGACTTTGTTGATATTGTCCAGCACCGCGGTGACCGCGCGGCTGCCGCTTTTCGGAGCCACCAGCGCGGATCCGACGAGCGTCGCGCGAACGAATTGGCGCCGCTCACTGGCGGCGGGCGAAGGGACCGCCAGCTTCGAAAGCTTGCTCGTGCGCTGGCTTTTTCGTTTCGACGGCATCCGTCTCACCGAATCAACGGCGGTCTCTACTTGGGGTCCGTCCGCGTGGTTCCGTCGCTCTTGGGCGTATAGTATCGCTTCCCATGAAGCGGGTCGGGAAGATGAGTCTGCTCCGTCCTCGCGGTGGCGTCCTCGTGGACGTACTTATACCCTTTCCCGTATCCTAAATCCATCATGAGTGAAGTCACGGCATTGCGCAGGTGCATGGGCACGGCCAAATTTCCAAAGGCTTGGGCGTCCTCCAAGGCCCGAAGCAGCCCCGCGTAGGACGCGTTGTCTTTCGGTCGCGTCGCGAGATAGGTCGCCCCTTGGGCCAGGTTGATCCGGGCTTCTGGCAGGCCGACGAACTGCACCGCCTGTGCGACGGCCGAGGCCACCACGATGGCCAGGGGATCCGCATTGCCGACGTCTTCCGAGGCAAAAATGACCATGCGGCGGGCGATAAACTTCGGGTCTTCTCCTCCTTCCAGCATCCTGGCCAGCCAGTAGAGCGCTCCATCCGGATCCGAGTCGCGCAAGCTTTTGATGTACGCCGAAATGAGGTTGTAATGTTCCTCCCCTCCCTTGTCGTAACGGAGGAGTTTCTTCCGTAACGTCATTTCCAGGAGTTCCCGGGTGATGGCCCGGTCGGCGCCCAACGCCTCCACATGCGCGGCGACGAATTCCAGCGCCGTCAATAATGCGCGCGCATCGCCGTTCGCAAAGGCTACGAGCCATTGCTGCGCCTCCTCCGTCAGATTGATCCCGGTCCCTCCGAGGCCATGTTCCGGATCCTTTAACGCCCGATCAAGAATCGACTTGAGAGCCTGCTCAGAAAGAGGGCGCAGGACGACCACCAAGGAGCGCGACAAGAGGGGGGCGATGATTTCGAACGAGGGATTCTCCGTCGTCGCCCCGATCAGAATGATCGTGCCCCGCTCGACGTGCGGGAGGAAAGCGTCCTGCTGGGCCTTGTTGAACCGGTGAATCTCGTCGACGAAAAGGATCGTGCGCTGGCCCTGCACCTCGCGGCGATGCTGCGCGGCTTTGATGACGTCTCGCAACTCCGGGATACCGCTCGTGACGGCGGAAAACGGCACAAAATGAGCGCTCGTCCGAAGCGCGATGATGTGCGCGAGCGTCGTCTTTCCG
>CAZZPI010000431.1:0-2573 GCA_964655865.1 uncultured Nitrospiraceae bacterium | reverse complement strand
AATTCGGTGATTTGGCGAATTCGAGAATTCGTGAAGCAAGGAGGTTGGTTACTTCACGAGATCACCAGATCACCGAATCGTACTTTCAAATGAACAGCTTCGTCTCGGCGTCCGCAGTGAGGGCGAGGATGGCGGGGAGGCCCAGCACGTCGTCCACGTTCTTGGCCACCTTGTCGGCGTCGACGCCCATGTACTCCAGGCCGGCGCTGCAGGCGATCAGGCGAAAGCGCCCCACCAACTTGGCTTCATGAAACATCTCTGAGATCTTCGGCACCTTCTTCTCCTTCAGAAGACGGGCCACTTGGTCGGCGCTGACGCCGTACTCGGGGGGGAAATCCATCTCGTCGAGTCGTCCTTCCGCCAACTTCTTGATGGTCCAAAACAGGAGCACGACGATCACCTCCTTGCCCATTGCGGCAGCGGTCATGCCGAGCGTGGCCACCTGATGGAGCTTGTCGTAGGTCGCGTTGTGGGCGAAGATAACAAACTTATGTTTCACCGGTTTCGTCATGTGGGCGGCTACTATTTCTTCGTCTGGGCTTTGACGCTGTTCACGAAATCGGCGATCGCGGTGTCCACCTCACCGGCGGTCAAGGCGCGGTCGTGATTTTCACTCTCATCCAGCACGTAGGTCTCGTTGTTTTTCTCCTGCCGGACGATGACGGTATTTTCGGGAGTCACCTCGACCATCATGAACCATTCGCGGGCTCCCTGCCGAATGGTCACTTCCTTGCCGAGCCCTTTTTTCTCAATGTGGATGTCGAGATCGTCCTCGGCCGCGTACGCCGAATGACCCTCCGGCACGAGACCCGCAACGGTGACGAGCAACAAGCCACAGATCGTAGTGATCCAGCGCTGTTGCGTGAGTTTCTGCGGTGAAGTCGTGACCATCTGTTCCGAACGATTCTGTGCGAAAAATGGCGACATCTCACGCATTATAGCCTCGGATTCGATTCGACGTAAACCTGCTGACGAACCCGAGGCCTTCCGTCCTGGTCCCCCACATGCTAGGATTCTCCCCGCATGGACGGAATGTTCTCGAAGCTCCTCGAAGTCGTTCCTACGGAGGTGCTGGTCAAGCTGACGATCATTTCACTCGTCGGGTTCGTCGGAACCCTGATCGCCATTCCGTTCATCCTCGTCAGGTTGCCGCCCGAATACTTCGACGAGCGGCACCCTCGCACGTGGATGCAAGATCACCATCCTGTGCTTCGGCTGCTGGGCCACATCACAAAGAATGCGGTGGGTGTCGTCTTCCTGCTCGCCGGCTTTGCCATGCTCTTTCTTCCAGGTCAAGGCATTCTGACAATGTTGATCGGAATCTCCATGCTGGATTTTCCGGGCAAGCGTCATCTGGAGGCCAAGCTCATCGGCAAGCCCTCGGTACTTCACGCGATCAACGCCTTGCGGGCGAAGTTCGGCAAGCCGCCGCTCACGATTGCGCCTGATCGCAGAGAACCTACCGCGGGCGCGAGGCGAGGCGCTTCAGGATGAGCGCTCCGAGTCGAGAGCTGTGAGTGGATGGAACAACCTTCCACATAAGCTGTTAACTCAGAATTCAGAATTCATAATTTTTTAGTATGCCCCTATCTTCCTCTCAGCGATGACCGCCATGTCACCCGGAGAAGCCACGCGTCGTCTCACCGTCTATTTCATCGACGGCAGCGCCTACGTCTACCGGGCCTTCTTCGCGCTTCCGGTCCTGACCAACTCCAAAGGCCTCCAGACCAATGCGGTGTACGGCTTCACTACGATGTTGATGAAGATCGTCCGCGAGCATCGCCCCGACGGCCTAGCCGTCATGTTCGACGAAAAAGGCCCCACGCTGAGGCACGAAGAGTTCAAGGAGTATAAGGCGCAGCGACCGCCGATGCCTGAAGGCATGCAGTCGCAGATTCCATATATCCATCGGCTGGTCGAAGCGTTCGGCATTCCGGCAATTCGGCAGGCCGGCTACGAGGCGGACGATCTCATCGGCACCTTAGCGCACCAAGCGGAAGCGCAAGGCTTCGACGTCGTGATCGTGACGGGCGATAAGGACATGTTTCAACTCCTCACTCCGCATGTGCGCATCTACGACCCGGTCAAAGACAAGATGTTCGGTGAGGCGGAATGTCGCCAGCGGTTCGGGGTTGAGCCGACGCAGGTCGTGGAGATTATGGGACTCATGGGCGACGCGACCGACAACATCCCCGGCGTGAAGGGCATCGGCGAGAAGACGGCCATCAAGCTCATCGGTCAATTCGGTACGATCGAACAGCTCTTGGAACGGGTGGATGCCGTGACGCCCGCCAAGACCAAAGCCTCGTTGATCGAACAGGGAGCGCAGGCCAGGCTCAGTCGGCAGTTGGCGACGATCCGTCGGGACGCGCCGGTCGAGTTCAACCGGGCGCAGTTCACCGTGGCGCCGACTCATAGCGATGAATTAGTGGCGCTGCTGCGGGAGCTGGAGTTCACCTCCCTGCTCAAGATGCTGCAGACCGCCACCGCGGATCGCGCCATGGGGGCGGCATGCGAAACCATTCGCGACGACGCCGGGGCCGCACGCTTTGTCGAGAGCCTCCCGAAACAGA
>CAZZPI010000430.1:0-2575 GCA_964655865.1 uncultured Nitrospiraceae bacterium | reverse complement strand
AAGGCCGGCCCCGCCGAAGTAGAGCGGCTCTCCGGGGCAGGAGACGCTCGGCTTGTCGTTGTTTATCATGAGAATGTGGTGCAGGTAGTTCCTGGCGAGCGGTTGGCCGGCTTTGGTAAAGACTTCGGACTTGAACCCGATCATGTACATGTCTTTGGGCAGTTGGAAGACATGCTTGGGCATGCTGGCGGCGAGCTCTCCGTCATGAGCGGAGGGCAGATCGATCGGTCCGAATGTCAACGTCACCGTGTTGTCCTTGATCGTGACCGTCGTCGTGGTCTGATTATCCAGGGTCGGAATCGCATGATGGTCATGATTCCCTGAAGCCCACCCCAGATCGGACCCCGCGCAGACCAAGATCACAGCAAGAATCAATCGTCGCATTGTGCTCCCCCTGTTGAGTGAGACCTGAGGACTTAAGAGCGAACGGTACGCCGACTCAACACCGGCCGACTGCTACGGCGCGACCGTCGCGTGTGACGACGAGAGTCGTTTCCACACGTAACTGCCGCCCCACTGACGCGGTGGAATGTTCTTTCGATCGCCAACCCTGGTATACCACCAGACCCCCTTGGCCTCGAGCCCGTCCTCCGTCAGCAGAAGATCGAACCCGCCCTCACGATCGTTGCCGGTCTGGGACCAAGTCCCCCGCCAGCGGCGATCATTGAAACCTGTTGTCGCGAAACGGCCTCCCTGCCATGTGTAGGGCCCATTTCCGTTTCGATCCAGGGTGGCGCGGTACGTCTTATTGTCTTCGACCTCAACGACTTCCCATTCACCGCTCAAATCCGGCATCTCTGGTGAAATGGTTGTGTTGGCGACTTTGTGCGAGGGACTGAGGACAGGGGTGGAGGAGATCCGTGAGGTGTGAAGGCCGCTTCGCGACGACTCATGCCACCCGACCAAGATCCATTGCCCGTTTCGCCGTTCCAAGACCCCGGTTTCTCGAAGGGGAATGACAGCCCGTGACGTCTGCGGCCCTGTCCCGACGTAGCGAATGTAATCCAGTTCCATCGCAAACCAAGCGACGTCGCCGCGCGTCCACACTTTGAGGTCAGTAATCAGGATCTCAAGTCGGGAGACCGATTCGAATTCGTGCTGCATCTCCGCAGCAAAACCAGACCAGCCCACGTACTTGCGGCCGCCGATGGAATAGCCAACGACATCTGCGTCTTGGGCCATATATCGCGCCATCGTGGGGAGATCCCGCTCTTCGTTGGCGCGGACAAGCAAACGAAGCACTGCCTCAGGATCGCCGAGGTCTGCTGTGAATGACGGTAAGGGGAGTAAAGCAAGAGCCAGCCCGACGCAAAGCGCCGTCAACCGCAACGGCGGTTGGAACACTCGTGTGCGCAAGAGGAGACCTCTCAGGCTGATCCGCTCACGAACCACGGACTCAAGGGAAAATACCTGGACCCGATTCTGTTGTCAATGCCTATTCGTTTGAATGATCTCCGGGGAGGTTGGCGCCGGGCCGCAGACAACGACGGTCACGTTATCGATGCCACCTCGTTCGAGCGCCGCCTCCACAAGTGCGTCGCAAGCTCGAGATGATGTTCCGCTGGATCCGAGGATGGCGGCGATCTCCTCGTCGCTCAGCATCTTGCTCAGCCCGTCTGTGCAGAGGAGTATGCAATCGTCCCGTAACAGTGTGAAAGTGGAGCACTCCGGCTCGAGTGTTTCGCCGAAGCCCAACGCGCGCGTGAGGACGTGGGAATCGGGATGGACGCGGGCCTGCTCCGGCGTCAAGATCCCTGCTTCAACGTAACGTTCGCCGAACGTATGATCCCGAGTGAGTCGGGTCAGCGCTCCTTCTCGCCAAAGGTAGGCGCGACTGTCCCCGACGTGGGCCACGGCGGCGGTCGACACCGACTCAGGGACGATGCACAACACGACGATCGTCGTGCCCAGGCCTTTCAATTGCCGAACCGTCGCACCCTTATCGAGCAAGAGATGGTGAGCCGTCATCAAGAATTGCGAAAGCAACGTGGGCACATAATCCCTGCTATCGTGGAGCAGTCGCCTATGACTTTCCGCCTGTTTGACCAGCGAGTCTATTGCTAGCTGACTTGCGATCTCGCCGCCGGGTTTCCCCCCCAAGCCGTCCGCGACCATCCAGACGCCCAGATCATCTAAGACGGCAAACGCGTCTTGATTGACGGGTCGGACAAATCCCCGATGGGTCCTCCCTACGCCCACCCAACCTGTCATGCGGGGACCGAAGGTGGCGACGGTGGCCGCGGAGATTCGTACGGTGGTCCGTATCGTCGGCGCAGTTCATCGAACAGATGCACAGCGATAGGCTCGAGGTTCATCGTGTCGGCGGCATTGTACCGTTCCAGCCGGTCCCGGGCACTCTCATCTCCGCGCTGCCACCGAGACCAGAGATGCACGGCATCCCAGCCGTCCAATCCGTGGAGATCAAGATCGCGCTCGAGTCCGAGGAGATGCTCGATCCGCTTCAAGCCGCCATGGAGGCCCAATCGCCGAGCCGCCAAGCAGAGATCGAAATGGGGGAGTGACCACGTGAGACGGGGAAACTTGGCGCGCAAATAGGGAAGATCGAACACAGTCC
>CAZZPI010000429.1:0-2594 GCA_964655865.1 uncultured Nitrospiraceae bacterium | reverse complement strand
TAGTCATGCGGTGGAAGAGATCTTCCGCGTGGCCGCGAGAACGGAGTCTCCCCCATCGCCGCAGCAGTGAGTGATCGTGGGCTCTATCTTCTTGAGGTGTCTGTTGATTCGACGGCCCACCGTGGTCGGTGGTCTGGCGGCGATTGGCTGGCTCGTGGTCGGAGCGGCGTTCACGAGCGTTGCCGCGCCTCCAGCCGCGTTGACGAAGGAGCACGCGATCATCGTTGATGCGACGACCTTGAACCCGCCGACCTGGTGGCAGGTCCCGGGCGTGACGCCTATGATCATGACGTTGGACCCGGAAACCTCCGATGCCTACCGTACCACGGAGCGGAGAGAAATCAGGCTGAAACCGGGAAACTATCGGTTCGGAACCTTCACGTTTGATTTCCCGTTTACAGTGACTCTGGAGGGCAAACTCGATTTCGCCCCGTCGCTCGATCAATGCGTCGAAGGGCGGGGAACCCAGACGCTGTCGGTCCGTTGCAGTCGGACCTATCCGCACGGCGGGCAACGGGATTATCAATACGAAAGCGGGAGAAACAACGAGGCGAAGAATGGCGCAAGCGGTCGATGATCTGCTCGAAGCGCTGGAGGATGTAGACGACGCGACGCGGGAAGAAGCCGCGAAAGCCCTGCGCGAGCTCGCCGATCCCACGACGCTCGACGGGCTGGTCCAAGCCTGCGGAGACGACTACTGGGCCGTGCGCGCCCATGCCGGCTGGGGGGTCGCGAAGATCGGCGGTTCCAAGGCAATCGAGGCGCTGATCGGTCTCTTTAACGACGCGATCATGGAGGTCCGCAATGAGGCCGTCGCGGCGATGGCGCACGTAGGGGCCGTCGCCGTGGACCGGTTGCTCGTCGCGTTGAAGGACGAGCGTTGGCGGATGCGGGAACATGCGGCCAAGGCCTGCGGCGAAATCAAGGACAAGCGTGCGGTCGATGCGCTGATCTTCGCCTGCCGCGATCGGGACGGCGCCGTGAAGAGCGCCGCCGCGGAAGCGTTGGGGAAGATCGGTGACCCGAAAGCGGTTCCGGCCTTGATCAAGCTGTTCCGCGATTCCTCGAAGACGGTCCGTGAGACAGCGGGCACGGCGCTCGTGTACATCGGTCAGCCTTCCGTGGATCCCTTGATCGAAAGCCTGAAAGACAATGATTTCGTCGTCCGCTGCCATGCGGCGCGCGCGTTGGGCGGAATGACCACCGACTATCAGATCGGCCGGACTTGGGTGCGCGAGCCCAAGGTCGTGGATGCATTGATCGCGGCGCTGAAAGATCCGGATCGCGCGGTGCGGGAGGACGCCACCATCGCTCTCGGCATGATCGGCGACTCTCGCGCGATCGACGCCTTAATTGAGGCGATGAAAGACGGGGCCGTGAAGCGACACGCCATCGCGTCGCTCGGCATGATCGGCGACCCCCGCGCGTTGCCTCCTGTGCTGGATGCGCTCAAGGGCAAGGGGATTCGTCAGGCGGGAACGCCCACCCCCGGGTGCATCGTGAGCGAGGAAGCGTTCATCAAGGAAGCCGCCGCCACGGCGCTTGGCCACTTCCGGGATCCTCGCGTGATTCCCGATCTCATCATGTTGTTGAAAGACGGTGTCCTGCGGGAGAAAGCGGCGGCGGCGCTGGTGCTGATCGGCGACACGGCTATCGAACCGCTCGTCGCTTTCCTCCATGACCCGAAAGCCTCGGAGGTGGAAGCGGAAGGGGAACGGGTGCTCTCCTTCGCGTCGGCGCGACTGAGCGCGAAAGACGCTCTTCGCCTCCTGGTCCTGGAGACGTTGGAGAAACTCGGGTGGACGCCTTCGCCTGAGGAATCGACGGTCGATTCGAGCCGGACGGACAATCTCCGTGTCGATCGGCCGCTCGGCGAAACCGGTCGATTCGGTCCCGCCGGCGACCTCGTCAGATGATCCCGACGATACCGGAACAACGCCTTCCGCGGTAGAAGCGGTCAACCGCTCACTCCCCGCGGAGCAGCCTTCGAGTACCTCCTAAAGCATCGCCCCACACTTCCAGTTCCTAGTTGAACGCTTACGCCGAAGGCCCGACTACTTCCGGACCGCGATCCCGTGCGTGTCCGCGGTTTCTTTCCCATCCTTGATGTTTGTGATCGCAGCTTGCCCTTTGTAGTGCCCGACTTTCCCGCTCGCATCGACATGGATCACTCCAACGCCCGGGATCGTGCCCTTCGCGTTGTTCACGTTCTTATCGTTCCCGGTCAAGGGGGTGGGGCCGCGCAAGCCGACGAAGACATACTGTCCATCCGGGGACACGTCCATGAGGTCGGGAGCCGGATCCTTGTTGGCGTCGGTAATCAGATCCACGGAGTTGACACTCAAATTGGTCAACGTGTCGATGATCTCGATATCGTTCCCGGCGCGGTCCGCGCTCCACACGTATCGACCTACTGCCGCCATGCCGTGAGAATCCGCGAACCTCTGGTCGCGCTGAGACACGAGCCTGGCCGATACCGACCCGGGCAGCTTGGACAGATCCACAGCGTAGACATCGTACGACAAGGGCGCCACCGGCCACCCCCCGCCGGAGTTGATGTACATCGAGTCGCCCACCTGAACACCGCCGCAACC
>CAZZPI010000428.1:0-2605 GCA_964655865.1 uncultured Nitrospiraceae bacterium | reverse complement strand
AGCCCGGGGAGTATGAAGTGCGCGTGATGCCGGTGATGAGGCAGGGAGGAGTTGCCTCCCCCGAGAGCCGCCGCCGACTCACCCTTCGCGCGGGAGAAACCACGTTCCTTATCGAAAGGGTGCTGCCATGATCACTCGCCGTCGAAGGGCAACGGGTGTTTGGGGACTCTGCCTCCTGGTCATACTGGTCCCGTGGGGGGGCGGGTGCAGTTGGCCCGGCGGCAAACCGAAACCCGCGTGGATCGACGGGATGAGCCAGGAGTTCCCCGCGTCCCAGTATCTGGTCGGTATCGGGCAGGCGGACTCGCGCAATGTCGCCACGGAGCACGCCTATGCCGCGGTGGCGAGAATCTTCAAGGCGGAGATTTCCGCGCAGGCGAAAGACTGGGAATCGTATCTTGTGATCGAACAGCGAGGCGCCGCCACGACGGAACGGCGACTCGCGCTGGATCAAATCACGAAAGTCTCCACCGACAAGGTCTTAGAGAGCGTCCAGGTTCTTGATTCTTGGTTCGACCGAAAAAAGGGGGTTCACTACGTGTTGGCGGGCATGAGTCGACCGCAGGCGGAGTCCGCCATGCTGGAACGAATCCGCGACCTGGACCGGGCGATTACGGACGAGATCGATGAATCCAGAAAGACCCAGGACAAATTGACCCGTGTGCGCAGTCTGAAGCGAGCGACCAAACGACTGGTGACACGCGAGGCCTACAACGCGGACTTGCGGGTGATCCGTCCGAGCGGCCAAGGCCTCCCGCCGCCGTATCGGGTCGCCGAGCTTATGGCGGAGCTTGAGCAATTCCTGGCGTCGAATTTGGCGGTCGCCGTCGAACTCACCGGCGATCAAGTGGAGCCGGTCCAGCGGGCCCTGTCCGAGGGCTTGGTGCGAGAAGGACTGACGGTCCGAAACCGAGCCTCACAAGAAACTCAGCTTTCAAACGGACCGACCGGTCAGGATCCCGAGTTGCTCGTGCAGGGAACCATCCGCTTGTGGCCCATCGACGTGCAGGACCCCCAATTCAAGTACGTGCGGTGGTGCAGCGACGTGATCGTGCAAGAGCTGGGCACGCAGCGCGTGGTGGGAGCCGCCTCTCGTGGAGGAAAAGAGGGGCATCTGACGACGCGCGAAGCGACCGCCAAGGCCTTGCGCGTGATGCAGCAGGAGTTCAGCACGGAGATGGCGAAGGCCATTGCGGCCCACATCTACGGAGATCAGGAACTCCCGACCACATCCACGCCGCCGGCCGGATGTCTCAGGGACCAAGGGGCGAAGTAGCAGAGCCGTAACCAATCTCAAACCACTCATAGCCGAAGGAGCATGCATGGGACGAGTCACCGCATCGTTTCGGAAGCGCAATGCGGCCAAGCCGCGTCGAATCTCAAGCCGCCTGGCGAAGCGCCAACTCGTGGATCGGCTTCGTCGCGACACGGAATTGCACAGCGTGCCGACTATAGCCAACTCGCTACGAAAGCTGGGGTTCGAAGAGTTGCCGCTGGACGAGATACAAGACCGCCTCTCGAAGGTTCTCTCGCCGCTGGCGGAATCCATTCTTAAGGCAAGGGGGTGATATGCCGTATTACTATCTCGATTCGACGGCGCTTGTGAAGCGCTACAGCATGGAGCGGGGCACCCGGATCGTCAACAAGTTGATGGTCAAACGGGGCCGCGTCATCATTCTTCCGACCTGGACGGTCACGGATCTCTACTCCGTCCTCTCCAACCGCGCCCATCAAGGCGAGATCACGCGCGACGACTGCTATTCGGTCATCTACAAATTCGAGCTGGAATCGCAGCAGGGTTTGTTTCGCTACATCGCGCCGACGATGACCACCTTCCTTTCCACCAAAGAGCTGATCCTGGATTATCCCTTCCTCCGTTCTCAGCAGGCCCTCCATCTCGCCCTGGCGCTGGAGCTTAAGCCGCTGAGGATGACGGTCGTCAGTTCGGACAAGCAGCTGCTCTCGGCGTGTAAGCCGGTGGGGCTGCACATCATTGACCCTGAAGAGGATTGAGGGCCGCGGGCTATTCCGCGCACTGGAAATCGCTCTGCATCGCGGCCACGACGGTGACCCATTCGTCGGCCGCGGCGCGCTGATGCACGAGCCGCTGACTCAAGGCTGATTCCGCCTCACCGGTAGGACTCGTCACGCCGAGCTCCAGGATCGCCTGGTCGACGCTGCTCTGCGCCAGGCGTAGGCTTCCGCACACGCCCGACGAGGCGGGTAACTGACCGCCCGCCCGGCGGAACAGCGCCAACGCGCGATACGCATGTTCTTGCCCGCGGAACAGGGACTCCGAACCGCGCAGGTATCGTTGCCGGAGCGGATGCGTCTCCCGCTTTTGCAGTTGGGACGCCATCAGCGCGGCCCGACCCATGTTCATCGCGGCGCTCTCGGCATCGCCGTTGGCGATGGCGTCTTCCGCCTTCGCGTACAGGCGGTCCATCTCCGCTTCGTCGCCGATGATCTGCGCGGAGCTCCGCGGGGGACCGCCGATCGCAGCGCCTACCGCAAGCGCAAGGATGAGCGCCGCACCGACTCGGCGAAGTCCTCGCCCTTTGTGTGAGCGGTTAGTTGATTTGGTCGAATCCATCGAGCTGCTTGA
>CAZZPI010000427.1:0-2607 GCA_964655865.1 uncultured Nitrospiraceae bacterium | reverse complement strand
TTCGGAATCACGACGGGAACGCTGGGGTGCACGAACAACGGCAAGTTCGTCTCCAACGAGCATGCGACGATGTTCGCCAACCTGAACTTCGACAACCTCTCGCAGGAGATGGCGCAGGGCGGCGGCGAGCACTTGGCGTCGCTGGCGACGCTCCTGGGCGTGCCGGCGGAGCAGCAGCCTGCGTTCTTCGCGATGACCCAGGAGAAGTACGCGTCGTTGATCCAATCCGGCGAGACGACGCCGGCCGCGATGCTCAAGGCGCTGCATGAGACCATGGCGGTTCATCCGGTTCTTGCCAAGGTTTCCCTCGCCCGCTAATGGTTCCCGGGGGGCTCCCGGTATCAATGCCGGAGCCCCCGTTTCCCATCCGCCCGTACTACTTCCTGTCATCTTGATCTGTCCTGCGAGAATGGTGTTTCGAACATCGTAACGCCATCATTTTCTTGCGCGTGCAGGCATTCTCTGTGGTACATTCTCTTCTCGTGGCGCAGCAGGACAAGCTGTTAGAGCGAATCCTTCATGGTGCGTCTGATGTCAACATCGGTTTCGAGGAGCTGTGTCAGTTGCTCCGGCGTCTAGCCCGCATGATTCATGAGCGCTTCTGCTGCAATCACGGATTCGCTGCTGCGACAAGCCTGCACGAGTTTAACGGCGTGCAGGCAGGCGGGCTCGCCGCGTGCCCACTCGACGTACTGTTTCAAGTACGCCTCGGGTTCTCCCGGCTCCGCACGCCTGTCTCGCAACGCGACTGCGTGATTTCGCAACGAACCGTCATGAATAATGTGGGCTGGGATTCGATGAGCGTACGCGCGGCAGTCACCACATCTTTAGGAAGCAGGGCGTGCAAGAGTTAATCAATCTACAGCGCGACGGAAGCAAGGCAAAGGTCTACCAGGTTCGGCAAGTCCGTTCCATTCTTCTGAAGTACAGGCTGGGAGGCGAGAAAGATGCATAAGTACGAGGTCATTATTTACTGGAGCGACGAAGACCAGGCTTTCATTGCGGAAGTGCCGGAACTCCCCGGTTGCATGGCTCACGGTCAGACACAGGAAGCCGCCCTTGCGTCAGCCAACGAAGCGATTCAATTGTGGATTGACACTGCAAAAGAGTTTGGCCGCCCCGTGCCCGAACCAAAAGGGCGCCGGCTGATGCTTGCCTAGTACGCTTCCTCCACGATCCCACAGAACGATGTGGTCGGCGCCGGTCTTGTGCATATTGGTAAGACTTGCGCTCAGTCTTCTTCTTATCGGTGCCGCCTCAGATCCCATACAAGCAGGGCAGATTCCTGACCCCGCCTATCTGTCCGAGCTCATTGCCCGTGCACGAAGCGAGCGACTGGCCGAGAGCCGCGAGTGGCACGTCCTGCTGCATTACCGGGAGAATGTTTTCGGAGGCTACACCAGCGAGCAGGACGGAGCGGACTTCTTTCTCTCGCCGGACGGCAAGACCGATCCGCAAGCCGAGCTGGAGGCGACGCTCGCAAAATTCTTTTCGGACGAACCGATCGACGAGGCGAAGCAGCCGGTGCAGTGCGCCTTCATCGCGCGCTACACATGGCTGAAGGAGCGGCTCGCCTTCGACGACCGCCGATTGCCTCCGCAGACCTGTGAAAAGTTTCGCAACTGGATGGACGGACTGAATCCGCAGTCCATCACGCTGATCTTCCCCTCCGCCTTCATGAACAATCCGGCCTCCATGTTCGGCCATTCGCTGTTCCGCGTGGATCGGCAGGGGCAGACTCCGCAGACGCGCATTCTGGCCTACACGATCAACTTCATGGCGGAGGTGCCGGATGACGAGGGCCTCATGTTTGCCGTGCGGGGCATCGCGGGAGGCTACCAGGGAAAGTTCTCCGTGATTCCCTATTATTTGAAGGTCAAGGAGTACCGCGACATCGAGAATCGGGATATCTGGGAATACCGGCTGAACCTGACCGACGCGCAGGTGCGCCGGATGCTGATGCATGTGTGGGAGATGGGCAACGCCTCCTTCGACTATTTCTTCTTCAGGGAAAACTGTTCCTACCAACTCCTGCCGCTGTTGGAGGTGGCGAACCCGGAATGGCGTTTAACCAACCAGTTCACCTGGTGGACGCTGCCGGGTGATACCGTCCGATCGGTTATAAGGCAGCCGGGCATCGTCGGCGATGCGGTCTATCGCCCGGCGCGCACGACGCAGATCAGGCGGCGTTACGCGCGCCTCTCCGGCGACGAGCGGGGCCTGCTCAAGAGGATTCTTCAAGAGCCGGGACTGGCCCGCGACCCGGCGTTTCAGCAGCGTCCGGTCGAACGGCGGGCCCTGCTGCTCGACATCGCTTCGGATTATCTGCGCTATCGGAGCCTCACCGACGAAAAACAGGCGGAGGCATACAAGAGCCGCGACCGCGAGGTGTTGATTGCCAGGAGCGAATTGAAAATCAAATCCGACGACGCGCCGGTCGAGCCGTTCGTCACGAGGCCCGAATTGGGGCATCGCACGACCCGGATCGGCGTGGGGGCCGGCTACCGGCAGGATGAATGGTTCGAAGAGGTCAACCTGCGCGCGTCGTACCATGATTTGCTGGACCCGGAGCCTGGCTATGCGCCGGGATACCAGATCGAACTATTG
>CAZZPI010000426.1:0-2613 GCA_964655865.1 uncultured Nitrospiraceae bacterium | reverse complement strand
ATTCGCCGGAGAACCTCCCGCTCACTCTGAATCGCCCTTCCGTGCCCGCACACCTTCCTGCGTCATGCTCGCGAGCTGTCATGTCTCCGCTTGCCTCAGACTGCGCGGGCTTGCTACCCTGCTGCACACTCGAAGAAGAAAACGGGTGAGGCGAGAGAGCCGAAACGCGTCTCGAGACTGGAGGTCGGACCATGGCTGACAAAAAGATTCTCGCAGTGGTCGGAGCGACGGGGCAGCAGGGGAGCGGGCTGGTCCGTGCGATCATGAACGATCCGGGCAGCGGCTTCACGGTTCGCGCGCTCACACGTAACGTGAATTCGGACAAAGCAAAATCGTTGGCCGATCTGGGAGCCGAGGTGGTCGCAGCCGATTTAAACGACGCCGACAGCGTGAACCGAGCGTTTGCGGGCGCGTACGGCGCCTTCTGCCTGACGAATTTTTGGGAACACTTCTCGCCGGAGAAGGAGTTTACTCAGGCGAAGACCATGGCGCAGGCGGCCAGGCGGGCTGGGCTTCAACACGTGATTTGGTCCACGCTCGAGGATACCCGTCGGTGGGTTCCCCTCAGTGACCAACGCATGCCGACGCTGATGGGCAAGTACAAGGTGCCGCATTTCGATGCGAAGGGTGAAGCGGACGCGGAGTTCACCAAGCTCGCCCTCCCGACGACCTTCCTCCTCACGTCCTTCTACTGGGAGAACCTGATTTTCTTCGGCATGGGTCCCAAGAAGGGACCGGACGGCAAGCTGGCGATCACCATGCCGATGGGTGATAAGAAGCTGCCCGGCATTGCGGTGGATGATATTGGGGCGTGCGCGTTCGCCATCTTCAAGAAGGGTCGCGAATACGTGGGCAAAACCGTCGGCATCGCGGGCGAACATTTAACCGGTGCACAGATGGCGGCGGCCCTGACAAGGGCGCTGGGGGAAGAAGTACGCTACAAAGCCGTACCCCCGGAGGTGTACGCCAGATTCGGATTTCCAGGGGCGGATGACATTGCCAACATGTTCCAGTTCAAGCGCGACTTCAATGAGGTCTTCTGCGGCCACCGCGACCTCGCCGTCGCCCGTGCGCTCCATCCTTCGCTACAGACTTTCGACCAGTGGCTGGCCGGCAATAAACACCGGATTCCGCTTGAGTAGGACCGCGGATTGGCCGCCGTATCGACCGCTTGCCTGCCGATTCCTAGGAGAGGTAAGATCGACCCCCTGCCAGACTACGGAGGGCCTATGGAAACACGTGCCACCCCGGCAAGGCGTCGCCTGTCCTTGGATCGCAACATCGAGCGGCTTCGAGAGCAGCTCGCGCAGCTCGGGCCGTATCTTGGCAAGGGCAGGCCGACCCGCAGCTTGGAGGAGTTCGATCTCGAAACGGAACGGTTGATCAGCGACATTCTGGGGGAGAGCTCAGAGTTGGTCGAGGCCTACGAATACGCGGAATTAGGCGAAGCGGGCGGGCTGGTGAATTTGACGGACGAGGCACCGGAGAGCGCAGGCCTCGATAGCCATCGGCAGAGCGTGCTTCAACGAAGCCGCGTCCTGGAGAGTTGCATCGCCGAGCTCGAAGCGCGTCGGGCCGCCAGCGCGAAAAAGCGCAAAGCCGGCGAGCAGGCATTGATCGGCCCACAGGTTGCGGAACATATGACGCCGGAAATCCGCAGCATCTCCGCGAACGCGAGCCTTCGCGAGGCAGGTCGGCTCATGCAGCAATGGAGGACGGGCTCCCTGCTTGTCACGGACGGCACGGCCTACGTCGGGCTCATTACAGACTCGGCGCTGGCGCGGGACGTTGTCGCCAACGGGCTCGATCCCAATACGACCACCGTCAAAGTCTGCGTGAGAACCCCGCTGATCACCATTCGAGGCGATCGACCGCTCATCGATGCGGTGCGCATGATGAAAGAGCAGGCCACCCGGCACTTGGCGGTGACGCAAGATGCAGACATCATCGGACTGATTTCCGTCTCCAATATTCTGCGGTACTACTCCGGCGTCGTGTAGGAACGCCTCGTTCGCCAAGAGCTGACGGTTGTCAGTCTTCAGTTCGCGGTTTCCGGAACCGACAACTGATGACCGAGCACTCCATGGCGGCTCACGTTATCGGCCGACGAAAGATTGAGATCTCTGACAGAGCAGGGAGGTGGGTAATGGGACCGACGAAGGCCATCGTCAAAGGGAACGCGCTGTATGAGGCCCTGGGCGGCCGACTCATCAAAGGTGGATTCGCCAGTCAGCAAGAGGTCGAAGACTACGTCAAACGTCATTATCTCGTGCTGCCGGTGGTCGACGATGCCGGCAACGCCTGGCTGTTCGAGGGCAAGCCGGTCTATTGTTTCCGGGGGGTTCAATACGAGACGGTGGAGGACCAAAAACTCCACCTCGCGAGGTGTCCGGATTGCGGAGGCATGGGCGTTCGCATCGACGAATTCGCGGTGGAGTCCGACTGCATCCGCTGTACGGCCTGCGGGCATGAGTTCGACGCGCGGCTGGAGATGATGGAAACGTAAGAGGGGGCTGCCTGGTCGGTGTGCTGTGCTCGCGCAACGCGCGGCCTCAGAAGGCCCTCGTTGGACGCGCGCAGTGGGACACCAACCAGGCAGCCCCCAAGGGGAGG
>CAZZPI010000425.1:1403-2629 GCA_964655865.1 uncultured Nitrospiraceae bacterium | reverse complement strand
GCGCGATCTCGATGTCGGACAACTCGAAGTGCGGGCGCCCCTCAATGGCGAGGCGCACCATCTCGTACCGGTGTTTGGCCGGCGTGAGGGAACGATCGGCCTTATGCGGGGGATCGCCGGTGGGAATGAACAGAACGCGATCAAGAGACAGGCGCTCGCGAACCTGTTCGGCGATCGTCAGGTGGCACCGGTGGATGGGATTGAAGGTGCCGCCGAAGAGGCCGATGCGCATCATAATGCAATGTTGAATTCTGAATTATGAATGTTGAATTGGCAGGCGAGGACTTAGGGATCTGCATCGGTCCGGCAATTCAGAATATAGCATTCAGAATTCATAATTGCTTCAGAGGATGACCAGATTGTCCCGGTGGATCACTTCCTCGTACTCCTGCAAGCCGCTCAACCGCTGAATCTCCGCCGACTTCAGGCCCTTGATACGTGCCAGAGTCTTGGAGGAAAAATTCACCAGGCCCTTCGCGAACTCGCGCCCATCCGGGTCGACACAACTGACCGGGTCCCCCGCTTCGAACTCGCCGATCACGTCGACGATGCCCGAGGCGAGCAAGCTTTTCCCCCGGCGGGACAACGCTTCGACCGCTCCCGCGTCCAGCTTGATCCGGCCTTTGGCTCGCAGAGTGAAGCCGATCCAATGCTTGCGGCTGCTCAGGCGACGAGACCGTGGCAGGAAGAGGCTCCCTCCTCCTCCGCCGCTGAGGACATCGGACAACAAGCCGGCTCGCTCGCCGTTGAGGATCAACGTCCCGACACCATACTCAGCGACTGTCTTTGCGGTGCTGACTTTGGTCGCCATCCCGCCCGTGCCGCCGAATGTGGACGACACCCCGGCCCGTCGCTCGATGTCTTCCGTGATCTCCGGGATCAACGGAATCAGCGTGGCATCTGGGTTCTTGCGAGGGTCTTCCGTATAGAGGCCATCGACATCCGATAGGATGACGAGCAGCTCCGCATCCACCAAATGCGCCACGAGTCCCGCCAGGGTGTCGTTGTCGCCCACGCGAATCTCCTCGACCGCCACGGTATCATTCTCGTTGATAACGGGCACGACCCCAAAACTGAGCAAGGTCTGAAGGGTGTGGCGGGCATTGAGAAACCGGCGACGATCCGCCAGGTCCTGATGGGTGAGGAGCACCTGCGCGACCTTCACGCCAAGCCGCTCGAACGCCTTCTCGTAGGCCCACATCAGCCGGCTTTGACCGACGGCCGCC
>CAZZPI010000425.1:0-1393 GCA_964655865.1 uncultured Nitrospiraceae bacterium | reverse complement strand
TGGGATATTCACGCAGCCCCAGCTTCTGCAACCCCGAGAGCACCGCCCCTGAGGAGACGAGCAAGACCTCCCGCCCTTGCCGCCGAAGCCGGGCGAGCTCGTCGGCCAGATGCTCGATGCGGTCGACACGAATCCCGCTCTCGCGAGATGCGAGCAACGAGCTGCCGATCTTCACGACGATGCGCTTGGCGTTTGTCAGGAGTTCGTCGCGCACGGTGCTTTCCGGAGGGTTTCGATTTTGTCGCCCACGAACCGTACCAATTCCTCCAGGCCTTCACGCGTGACGGCTGAGATGGTGAAAAATTTATATCGGCGGCGCCGACAGTGCGCTCTCAGTCGATCGAGGCGGGCCCCGTCGCCCTTGATGTCGGCTTTGGTGCCCACGACCGCGAACGGCTTGGCCATTAAAGCCTCATTGTAGGTCGCGAGTTCCCGTCGCATCGCTTCGAAGCTCTGGATCGGATCTTCTGCAGCCCACTCGGAAATGTCGACCAGGTGCAGCAGACACGCCGTGCGCTCGATGTGACGTAAGAATTGAAAGCCGAGCCCTTTCCCCTTGTGGGCGCCTTCGATCAATCCGGGAATATCCGCGACGACAAATCCTCGGTCCTCGCCCGATCGGACGACGCCCAGTTTCGGGGTCAGCGTGGTAAAGGGGTAATCGGCGATTTTGGGCCTGGCGGCGGAGATCGCGGCGATCAGAGTGGATTTGCCGGCATTCGGAAAGCCCACCAGGCCGACGTCGGCCAGGAGCTTCAGCTCCAAGCGAAGCTCCCGCTCTTCGCCTTCCGTCCCGGGTTCGAAGTGAGTGGGGACGCGATTCGTCGGGGTTGCGAAGTGGGAATTCCCACGCCCTCCGCGTCCACCGCGCGCCACAATCCAGGTCTCGCCGTCGGAAACAAGGTCCGCCAGGAGTTCGCCTGTCTCCTTGTCGTACACCATGGTCCCGACGGGCACGTGAATCACGACGTTCTCGGCAGTCTTGCCGTGCCGGTTGCCTCCCTCACCCGGGCGACCGAAGTCGGCGACGTACTGCTGCCGGTAGCGAAGGTCCAGGAGCGTGGTCAGCCGCTCGGAGGCGGCAAGCACGATGTTACCCCCATCCCCGCCGTCGCCCCCGTCCGGGCCGCCGTGCGGGACGTACTTCTCGCGGCGAAAACTACAGACTCCGTCGCCGCCGCGTCCGGCTTTCACGAAAATTTCGACTTGATCAACGAAGATCACGAACGCCGCTCTCCTCACGAAGCGAAACGATCCCCGCGCAGTATATCCTAGAAGCGAACGGGAAGGGGAATTCGATGGCTGGGCACAAACCGGAAGTTCGTGCTGCAGAGGGGATTCAGCTCGAGGTCGGTGGATACACACTCACGCGTGGGCGGCCGTTTCCTCCCTC
>CAZZPI010000424.1:0-2636 GCA_964655865.1 uncultured Nitrospiraceae bacterium | reverse complement strand
CGATTCGGCTCCGAGGTCCATGACGAGATTTATTACGATGAGACACAACGGGAATTCGTTCGGAAGACGAATAACGCAGGTGGATTGGAAGGCGGCGTTACCAACGGCCAGCCGATCGTCCTGCGCGTCGCGATGAAGCCGATCTCAACTCTCTATAGCCCCAAGAAGAGTGTCGACATTGTGACCAAGGAGCCGTTTGACGCGACCGTGGAACGGTCCGACATCTGTACCGTCCCGGCGGCGGGTGTCGTGGGGGAGGCGGTCGTTGCGTTTGAGATAGCCAACTCGATGATCGAGAAATTCGGGGGTGACAACCTCGACGAAATGAAACGTAATTTCGACTCGTATCAGGGGTTTGTCAAATCCTTTTAGTTTCCGCTGGGATATGTTACCATCCCTCCGGTTTTGAGCCGGAAACCTCTGTTCTCCACAACAAGGTCTTCGTTGCCTCGTGGGCAGACCGGTGCCCCCGCTGAACCTGCTGACTTCTGTCATGGAAACCGTGAGTGAGCAAATCGTTCAAGTCCGATTGGGTCAGCGGAGCTACGACATTCGTATCTGCCCCGGCTTGGCTTCTCGTATCGGGCCGGCGTTTGAACAGCTCGGATTTCGAGGGAAGGTGGGGATCGTGACGGATCGCCACGTGGCCACACACCATCTCCGGCCTGTGATACGGTCGTTGATGAGCAGCGGATATCGGCCTGTGCCGATCGTGCTCCCGCCGGGCGAGCGGACGAAGACCCTCCGGACGATCGAGATGATCCTCGATGAGTTGGTCAAGGAGAACTTCGAGCGCCGGTCGTCGCTGCTGGCTCTCGGGGGTGGCGTCATCGGGGATCTGACCGGATTTGCGGCGGCGATCTACCAGCGGGGGATTCCCTTCGTACAGATTCCGACAACGCTCGTGGCTCAGGTGGATTCCAGCGTGGGCGGGAAAACCGGAGTGGATCACCGACTCGGAAAGAACCTGATCGGCGCCTTCAACCAACCCAAAGCGGTTTTGATCGACCCGTTTACGCTGCACACCTTGCCGAAGCGGGAACGCGTGGCCGGCCTGGCGGAAGTGATTAAATATGGGATCATCGCGGACCAAGCCTTCTTCGCGTACCAAGAAAAAACCGTGGGAGCCTTACTGAAGCTCGAGGAGGAATCGATCACGCACGTCATCAAACGCTCGTGCGAAATCAAAGCGCAGGTGGTCGCGGAAGACGAACGGGAGTCCGATCGACGGAGAATCCTGAACTACGGCCACACCATCGGGCATGCCCTCGAGGCGGTGGGAGGGTATCGCACGCTCATTCACGGCGAGGCCGTGGGCATCGGTCTCGTGCAGGAAGCGGATCTTGCGCGGTTCCAGGGCATATGCGGAGCGGACATCCCGGCAAGAATCGGCGATTTGGTGCAGTCGGCGGGTTTGGACGGCGCGATGCCGAAGATCAGCTTCGGTACATTGTGGACGGCGCTGCAACGCGACAAGAAAGTGGCCGACGGGCAAGTCGTCGGAGTGTGGCCGGAACGAATCGGCTCCGTGAGGATGTCGCCATTGGCCCGGAACGTCTGTCGGGATTGGCTGCAATCCGTACGGAAACGAAAGCCTCGAACTGGAACCGCGTGATCCTTCCGTGACGATGGGCGTGAATTCAAAAAGATTCTCGATCGCCCAACTGGAGCAAGCGCTCCGAGAGAAAACGCGCGAAGTCGACGTGCTGCACCGAATCAGCGAGTCGATCAGCAACACGCTCGACCTCGAGGCGGTGTTGAAGCACATCGTCGATGTCGTCGTGGAAGTGACGCGAGCTGATGCCTGCCTCCTGTACCTACTCTCGGACCGGCACGACGAGCTGATCCTCCGGGCGTCCAAGAACCCGCACCCGAAGCTCATCGGCCGGATCACGATCGGGTTGGGCGAGGGGATTACCGGTTGGGTGGCGCGAGAGCGAACGCGCGTGGTGATTCCCAGCAACGCAAGCGAGGATCCTCGCTTCAAATTCTTCAACAGTCTGCCGGAAGACCGGTACCAAGCATTCGTGTCCGTGCCGATCATGACCAAGCAGGAGGTTGTCGGCGTCATCAACGTGCAACACAAACGTCCGCGACGGTACCGTGCGGACGAGCTGGCCTTGTTGTCGACGATCGCCACTCAAGTCGGGGGCGCGATCGAAAACGCCCGCCTGTATGACCAGATGAAGCGAAAGGCCCTTCAGCTCGATACCTTGTCGCAAGTGTCCGAAACGGTCGCGTCGAGCCGCTTGATCGAGGACATGCTGCAGTTGATCGTGACGATGACGGCCCAGATGATGGGCTCCAAGATCTGCTCGATCATGCTGCTGGACGAATCATGCGGAGAGTTGCGGATCGTCGCGACGCAGAGTTTGAGCGAGCAATACCGCCGAAAGCCCAGCCTGCGAGTCGGGCAAAGCATCAGCGGCCGCGCTGTGCAGGAACGGCGGCCGATCATCGTCCCTGATGTGTCGAAAGAACGGGACTATATGTACCCGGATATTGCCGAACGGGAAGGGCTCCGTTCCTTGTTGTGCGTCCCGATGATGATGCGAGAAAAGACCATCGGGGTGATCAACAGCTACACCTCGGTGCCGCATGAGTTCTCCGGCGAAGAGGTCAAGCTGTTGCAGGCG
>CAZZPI010000423.1:0-2646 GCA_964655865.1 uncultured Nitrospiraceae bacterium | reverse complement strand
TGATCGAGCCACTCGCGGCGAAATGCCTGCGGCGTCTGCGCCAGCCAAAGCGAACGGCGGTCCACCGTTCGCTCGATCGCGCCGTCCGCTCCAACCTGTTTGACCGTATCCCGCATCGGCAGCGCAACGATGGCGGCCCCGTGTCGCTGTGCCGCCGCCACGACGTCGCGGATCATTTGCACCGTCACCAGGGGTCGGACCGCATCGTGCACCACGATGATGGCTGCATCCTCCGGCACCTCGGCGAGCGCATGGCGAACGGAGTCTTGTCGCTGTTTGCCGCCGGCGACGATCTTCGTCACTTTGGAAAAGTGGTGGGGAGTGACGATTGAATTGAGGCAATATTCTCGTTCGGTTGCCGGGACGGCGAGGATAACCTCCTGCACCGTCTCGGCAGCCTGGAACACGCGAAGGGCATGGACCAAGAGGGGTTGACCGCCTAACGAGAGAAACTGCTTGGGGATGCTGCCCCCCATGCGCAGCCCCTGCCCCGCAGCGGGAACGAGGGCGACCGTTTTACCCACGCGCGACCGGCATCTCCTCTCGTTCCGTCTCTTCTTTCAGACGCGTAAAGATCATGCGCCCCGCCGTCGTCTGAAGCACGCTCGTCACGACCACGTCCACGTTGCGGCCGATGCAGCGACGCGCATTGTCCACGACGATCATCGTGCCGTCGTCGAGGTAGGCGATGCCCTGACCGGCTTCTTTGCCCTCCTTCAACACGAACACGCGGATCGCCTCCCCCGGCAACACCACCGGCCTGAGCGCGTTGCACAGCTCATTGATGTTGAGTACCCGCACGCCCTGCAACTCCGCCACCTTGTTGAGATTCAGATCGTTGGTGATGATCTTGGCGCCGACTTTCTTCGCCAAGACCACGAGCTTTGCATCCACCTCGCGGACGTGGGGAAAGTCTTCGTCCACGATACGGACGTCGATCCCCGGCATCTTTTGAATCCTGTTCAGGATGTCGAGCCCGCGACGGCCTCTGGCTCGCTTGAGCGAGTCAGACGAATCCGCGATATGCTGGAGCTCGTTCAGGATAAAATGCGGGACCATGAACGTTCCCTCGAGGAATCCGGTCTCACAGAGATCCGCCACCCGCCCGTCGATGATGACGCTGGTATCCAAAACCTTCGGGCTGACGGCGACGCCGGTCAACTCTGCCAGACGCTGCCCCCCCGGGAGCCGCTCTCTCCCGAACCGTCCCCCCAAGACCAAACCCAGGTAGGGCAACCCCAACAAGAAGACCAAGCCCCCGATATGAAAGAGAAAGGTCTCAACGTCGAAGACCGCGCTGCCGACCCACTCGATAAGACCGGTTAATAAGAGACCGACGGCCAAGCCTGTGGTCGCTCCGACAATAATGCCGAATGATAGCTTGCGCAGCGCAAATTCAGCCGACACGATAATCCCCCCGGCAACCGCGCCGAGAGCCAACCCCATCACAAGAAACGGTCCCTCTCCGTCCTCCGCCCGGAGAAACAAGGCCAATCCCGCCAACGCACTGAGAAGGACGAATATGGTTCGCGACACCATAGATTCACCTCCTCTGAGCATGCATGGTGCTGCATGCCGCTTGATGATTAATATTGATTACGGCCGCAACGTCACAAAATGCGTGCGGCCCTGTCGTTTGATCAACAACAACACCGGCTGGTCCTTCTGAAGGTCCGACGCCATCCGCTCGTACGACTTGAGCGAAGTGACGGCGCGACGGTTGATTTCGAGGATCATGTCGCCTTCCCGCACCCCTGCCTCTTCGGCCTGCGAGCCGGGCTTGATCCGCACGACGACGACCCCGCGGTCGCCGGCCTTCAGCCCATACCGGCTGGCGAGCTCGTCCGTCAGCTCGCGCACGTCCAAATCCGACAAGAGCCCGGTCGGCACCGCCGACTCTCCCGATTCCTCGCCTCCCGCCTGGGCGATGCTCTTGGGCTGCTCGGAAATCACCACCTCGATCGTCCGCTGCTTCTTGTCGCGGATGACTTTGACGGGCACCTTCTTGCCGACCGGTGTTTGGGCCACGGCGTTCCGGAGGTGGGTCGGGCTGTCCATGGGCTTGCCGTCGAACTCGACGATCACATCGGCCCGCTCAAGGCCAGCCTTTTTCGCCGGGCTGTCGTCCATGACGTCGCTGACGAGCACGCCCTTCGCCTCGCCGAGACCGAATTGTGTGGATAGCTCCGGCGTGAGCTCCTGAATCGAGACGCCCAGCCATCCGCGCACGACTTTACCCCCACGGACCAACTGATCCATGATGGATCGAGCCATGTTGCTCGGCACGGCGAACCCGATCCCCATGTTGCCGCCGCTTTGGCTGTAGATCGCCGTATTGATCCCGACGAGTTCTCCCCGCACATTGACCAGCGCCCCGCCGGAATTTCCCGGATTGATCGCGGCATCGGTCTGGATGAAGTCCTCATACTCGGCGATCCCCGCCGCCCTTCCCAACGCGCTCACGATACCCAGGGTGACGGTTTGGGTCAGGCCGAAGGGGTTCCCGATCGCCAACACGAATTCCCCCACTTCGAGCTTGTCGGAATCCGCCCACGGCACCGTGGGCAACCCGCCCGCTTCGATGCGTACCACCGCGACATCCGTCTTCGGATCGGTCCCGACCAGTTTGGCCTTGAACTCTCGCTT
>CAZZPI010000422.1:0-2661 GCA_964655865.1 uncultured Nitrospiraceae bacterium | reverse complement strand
GCCAAGCCGGTCCGCACATGGGACTCACCGGGGACACGATAGAGGACCCCGCACGCTCCGCAACAACCACCCATGCAACCCAGGCCCTTCACGGAATCCCAACCGGTCTCCAACAACGCGCCGAACAGGGTGGTATCCTTGGAGACTCGGTACGTTTTGCCCATGAATTCGATCGAGACGTGATCTGCGGAAGCCATAATCCCCCCTCCATATACCGTTCACGCTTCCCGCAATTGCGCTCGCCTCTCACGGACATGGTCAGGCGAATAATTCGGCAACAGCATGGGGCCTACGCGACCATCGTCCATTCCCACGCTTGCCAATTCATTCTCGAAGCGTCGTACGTGGTCGAGCGAAAGTCGGCTCGAGGACTTCACTGTCCGCGCATAGGCTGCCGCGGCCCGGCCTGCTCGGCGCCCGAAGACAATGACATCGAGCAAGGAATTACCCATCAGACGGTTCTTCCCGTGAATTCCGCCCGACACCTCACCGGCGGCATAGAGCCCCGCGATCGAAGTCTCGCTGTTCACGCCGATGACCAGCCCCCCGTTCTGGTAATGGAGCGTGGGATAAACCAGCATCGGCTCTTGGTTGATGTCGATGCCGAACCGCTTGAACTGGAGATACTTCGCGCCGAGTTCCCGCTTGACCGTCCCTTCTCCGTGTAGGAGATCGATCATCGGAGAGTCCAGCCAGACGCCGGCCCTTCCGGCCGGCGTGGGAATGCCCTTGCCCCGCTCGGAGCACTCTCGAATGATGCAGGCCGAGGCCACATCGCGAGGCTCGAGCGAGAACAGGAATTCCTCACCCTCACGGTTGAGCAGGTGCGCGCCCAATCCGCGCACTTTCTCGGTGATCAGCAATCCGGCGTTCTGCTCGGGGAACACCGCGCCGGTCGGATGGAACTGCGTGGAGTCCAGGAAACAAGTCTCGATCCCGGCCCGATAGGCCATGACGAGGCCGTCGGCCGTGGCGCCGTAATGATTGGTACACGGAAAGCCCTGAATGTGAAGGCGGCCGAGCCCCCCGGTGGCCAGGATGACCGCTTTGGCGCGAACGATATACTGTTCTTTGGTTTCAAGATTCAGCAGCACGGCGCCTGCGCACCGAGCTTGTCCTGAGCCCGGTCGAAGGGCCTGTCCTGAGCCTGCCGATCCCGAGCTAGTCGAAGGACCGCTTCCGTCCAATAACAATTCGATCGCCGGCGTGAATTCCAGAACCCTGATGGCTCGGTGATTCCGCGCCTCATCGCGCAACACTCGCATGATTTCCGCGCCCGTCATGTCGCCGCAGGAATGGAGCCGTTTGCGCGAGGTGCCTCCCCCATGTCGCACTTTCATATGTCCGTCCGGGTATTTGTCGAACAGCACTCCCAGACGTTCCAGCCACTCGACCGCCTCAGGCGCGTCGCGGACCAGCGTCGAGGCCAAATCCGGGACGTTCGAAAAATGTCCCCCACCCAGCACATCGAGATAGTGGTAGCAGGGTGAGTCGGTTTCCGCGGTGGCGGCCTGGATGCCTCCCTCGGCCATCACCGTATTCGCATCTCCGTGGCGCAACTTCGTCGCCATCACGACCGAAGCGCCCGCCTGCACCGCCTCAAGGGCCGCAGCCGTGCCGGCTCCTCCGGCTCCGATGATCAGCACATCCGTGTCGATATCGATCCGCTCCAAGCTGACCGCATCAAGATCCAGCCGGCTTCGCGTTTCCAGGAGATCGGCCAGTTCCACGGGAACTTGGTCCCCGCGGTTTGGCCCCACCGCCAAGACCCGCTTCGCATCGGCGCGGTAATCCGGATGGAAACGTTTCAGCCGCTCCTGACGTTCCGCCAGGGACAGCGCCGGGAACGATTCCCCCCTTCTCGCTCGATCAATCCGAGCCGGACGGGTCTTCTCGACGAGTTGGATCAGTGATTTCAATTCCGGCGGGTAACTCATAACGTCCTTTCAGCTCGAAGACGGGGACAGTCGCGACGCGAAGCGCGAAGAAGCGCGACAGTCCCCCCTTACAGCCATGTCGCATCCTTCGGCTTCCATTCGCCCGGTTTGGTCAGATCGGGCTCGCGTTCGCGAGCCGCATAAAGCCCGGCCAATTCTTCCTTCCCCATCGATCGCAATGTGGCTAGCTTGGATTCGTACTGGCCAGCTTGCACCTGAGCCACCCGCTTCTTGAGATGTTCGGCCCTAGGGGCCAAATACCGTCCGGCAAGCCGACGCACATACATTGCGGCGGTATATTGGGAAATTTGAGCCGGGCATCGGATCGCGCAGAGCCCGCACATGATGCACGAAAACGACACTTCGGCCGCCTTCTCCAGGTCGCCTCGGCCGATGAGGGCTACATAATCCATGACGTCAATATCCATCGGGCAGGTCCGCGAGCAGGTGGCGCAGCCCACACACCTGTAGACCTCCGGATACAACTGGCGAACGGACTCGTGAAGCAAGTCCCGCGACGGCGGAGGCACACCGTTCCCGTCGCGCTTTCCGTTCAACGTATCCAAGTCGTAGTCGGGCCGGTTGGCTGGGAAGTAGGGCAACTGCATGATCAGCATGCCGGGTTGCACGACGGTCTGGCAGGCCAGGGCGGTCCGCAATTCGTAGTCGCCGGGAAGTCGATAAAATGTCCCGCAGGCGCCGCAGATGCCGCCCCGACAACCGC
>CAZZPI010000421.1:0-2663 GCA_964655865.1 uncultured Nitrospiraceae bacterium | reverse complement strand
GAGGAATGGGGCTTCTTGGGGGTGCTGGTGCTGCTGGCGCTGTTTGTGGCTCTCGTCTGGCTCTCGTTGGAGATCGCCACGAAGGCCAAGGATACGCTGGGTTCGTTACTGGCGGCCGGCATCATCGCCATGCTGTGTTTCTGCGTCGTCGTCAACGTCGGCATGACGGCGGGGATGTTTCCCATCGTGGGGATACCCCTGCCCTTGATGAGTTACGGCGGCAGCGCCACGATCATGACGATGGCGGCGCTGGGCCTATTGCTGAACATCAAGCGACGTCGCCTGTCGTTATTCTATTGAAGAAGCCGTCGACTTTCGGTTTTCAGCTGGGGGCGCTGACCGCCGAAAGCCGGACGCACAGGAAGAGGATGTTATGGGACAAGAGATTGCGATCAGCGTCGCGCGCGAGGAGACGCGTGTGGCCGTGCTCGACAACGGGGTCGTGACCGATCTGTACAGCGACCGGATCAAACACAAGGACTTTGTCGGAAACATCTATAAGGGGCGCGTCGCGAAGGTGTTGCCGGGGATGCAGGCGGCCTTCATCGACATCGGGATGGAGAAGGCCGCCTTCATGCACGTTTCCGATCTGTCCACTGAGGCGGACTTCGGGGATACCCTGCTGGATACCGAGGATGACGAGGAGAAGGGGTCGGAAATGCCACGGCCTCGGCGCCAGTCCTCCAAGCCGATCGAACAGTTATTGACCCCGGGCCAGGAGGTCATGGTTCAGATTTCGAAGGGGCCCATCGGCACAAAGGGTCCTCGGGTGACCACATATGTGTCCCTGCCGGGACGTTATCTCGTCTTCATGCCGAACGTCGAGCATATCGGGGTCTCACGACGAATTCCGCGTGATGATGAGCGAGCGAGGTTGAAGGACATCATGCGGCGAATGCGTCGCCCCGGCTTCGGTTACATCGTCAGGACCGTCAGCGAGGGCGTCAAAGAGGAGGAGCTTCGCTCCGATGTCGAATTTCTCCATGTGCTGTGGCAAGACATTCTCGCGAAACGAGAGAGGCCCGCTCCAGCCATGCTCCATACGGATTTGAGCCTGAGCTTCCGGGTCGTCCGCGATTTGTTCGGCAAGCGAGTGGATCGCTTGTGGATCGATTCCAAAGCGGAATACCAAGCCATCCGCGATTTCGTGGAGCGGTTCTCGCCGGAACAGACGTCTAAGGTCCACTATTATGAGAAGTCGGAGCCCCTGTTCGATGCATTGGGTATCGAGCAGGAGATCACCCGCGCGCTAAGCCGCAAGGTCTGGCTCAAGTCGGGCGGCTATATCGTGATCGATCACACGGAGGCCATGACGGTGATCGACGTGAATACGGGCCGGTTCGTCGGGAAGCGCGACCAAGAGGAAACCATCCTGCGCAACAATCTGGAGGCGGTCAAGGAGATCGCTTATCAGATCAAACTGCGGGGCATCGGCGGGATCATCATCATCGATTTCATCGACATGGAAAGGGAAAAGAATCGGGAACGCGTCTACCAGGCGTTCGTGGACGCGATGTCGACGGACAAGGCGCGGTCCCGCATTTCCCGAATCTCCGACCTGGGCCTCATCGAGCTGTCTCGCGAACGCGTGCGTGAGGACCTGTTGCGCGCCATGTCGGAGCCCTGCCGTTATTGCGAGGGACGCGGGTACACGAAATCTCCCACGACCGTGGCGTACGAACTGTTTCGAGAGCTGCGGCGCGTGGGAGACACTGCGGACAACGGGAAGATCGTCGTGGGTACGCACCCATCGGTCGCCGACCTCTTGCAGGAGGAAGAACGCCAAGGTCTTGATGAGATCGAGCAGCAGCTTCACGTCAAAGTGATCGTGATGCCGGATGAGAAGCTGCACCTGGAACAGTTCGACATCGTCGTGTTGTAGAGTGGAAACGGCGGTCGATACCCGTCGAAACCGGGAGGGCTTGGCCTGAGGCATCAGAATCGTGTATGGTGACGCCTTCCGATTTTCGATCATGGCTCGCCTTGTGTGCGATCAAGGGAGTGGGCGAATCCACTCTGTTTCGTCTCGTTCACGCGCTCGGGTCGCCGCAACGGGTGATGGAGGCCTCGTCCGATGAGCTGATGCGCCTCGGCTGTTCGGCAGGCGCGGCGAAGGCTCTTAGGGCAAGAGCCGATCACTCGACGCTCCGGTGGATCGAACAGGGACTCGGTCAGCTTGATCGGGTGAAAGGCACGGTGGTCACCTGTTTGGACGGGCGGTACCCTGAACGCCTGAAAGCGATCCCTGATCCGCCGCTGCTCTTGTATGTCACAGGGAGTCTCGATCCCAAGGACGACCTGGCGATTGCCGTGGTGGGGGCGCGGCGAGCCACGGCGAGCGGGCGGGTGGCGACGGAGACCCTGAGTCACGACCTCGCGGCGGCTGGTCTGACGGTCGACATCACGGAACACGGGGTGGCTGAACGCCTGGTCGACTTTGCTGTCGAGCAATTTGGTCGCCTAGACATCCTGGTGACAAACGCCGGTGGTCCGCCCGGCGGCACGTTCGACAGCACCGATGTCCAGGCATGGGAAACGGGGCTGGAACTGACCCTGATGAGCGCTGTCCGGCTCATTCGAGCTGGGCTGCCCTTCCTCCGGCAGAGTAACGCGCCAAGCATTCTGACAATGACCAGCATTTCGGTCGTTGAACCCATTGCCGG
>CAZZPI010000420.1:0-2664 GCA_964655865.1 uncultured Nitrospiraceae bacterium | reverse complement strand
TGTTCACCCGCTGGCGTCTCATCATCTTTCTCGCGGGCGCGCTCTCCACGGTAACAGCCTACAAGTCGGCCTGGTACCACCTAGGAAACGCCTCGCTGCTGCTCTGGATCGGCGTGTTCATTACGGTGGCCTGGTATCATAACAGGCTCGAAGAGCGCTTGCATCGACTCCGGCTGTGGCGTGACATCAAGCAGACCCACGTGGCCCGCGTCACCCTCGACTGGTCCCGCCTGCCGCAGCATGAAGTCGCTTCGTCATCCAACCACCTGTACGCCGCCGACCTCGACATCACGGGCAAGGAATCCTTGCTCCGCCTCATCGACACCACGGTCTCGTCGGCCGGGAGGGAGCGGCTGATGACCTGGCTGCTCGATCAACCACCGACCCGGGAATATTGGCACAACCGACACGCGGCGGTGCGCGAGTCTGCACGGCTCCCGCTCCTGCGCGACCGGCTGGTGTTGGAAAGTCGTCTGGTAGACCAGACGGAGATTAATTGCCGACGGTTGCTTGCGGCCGTGCAGAAGCCCGGCGGGTATCCGGCGCTTCTCCCCTGGTTCTGGTGCGAAACCTGTCTTGCGGGAGTGACCTGGCTTCTGCTCGTAGCGGATTGGCTGGACGTGTTGCCAGGCTACTGGATGTTCTCGTTCGCCGCTTACGCGTTCATCTATCTGTTCAAAGTCGGCGGGCATAGTGAAGAAGTCTTCGAGCAGAGCGTAGCGATCCATCGCGAGCTCGAAAAGGCCACGGCGACGGTGCGCTATCTCGAAGATCGTAACTACAACGGGCTGCCGGCGCTCGAGCGTATCTGCCAACCACTGGTGAGCAGGCCGACCAGCCCATCACGAGCCTTACGCGAGATGGCCAGAATCTTTCACCGGCTCAGCGTCAGGGCGCATCCCCTCGTCCACCTCGCGCTCAACGCGCTGGGTCCCTGGGATCTGTACTGGACCTATCGCCTGTATCACAGCCAGGCGCGCCTGCGCGACGCGATTCCCCCTTGGCTTGATTGCCTAGCCGAGTTCGAGGCGACCGCGGCATTGGGCACGTTCGCGTATCTGCATCCCGACTACGCCTGGCCCGAGCCGGCCGCGCCGATGGAGCCTTCCACCGTCGATGGACAGGTCGCGTTCCTGAAGGCCGATGACCTCGGCCATCCCCTCATCGCACAGCCTCAACGCGTGGGGAACGACCTGCATCTCGAAGGGTTGGGGCAGATCCTGCTCATTACCGGCTCGAACATGTCGGGGAAGAGCACGTTTCTCCGCACCGTCGGCGTCAATCTCTGCTTGGCGCAGGCCGGCGCGCCGGTCTGCGCATCCTCGTTCCGCTCGAGCTGGGTGCGGCTTGTCTGCTGCATCCGCGTGGATGACTCGGTCGCTTCCGGATTGTCGTTCTTTTACGCCGAAGTCAAGCGGCTCCGGGCGCTGCTTGACGCGGCCCGCGACGGCGCCCTGCCACCCGTCCTGTTCTTGATCGATGAAATTTTCAAGGGGACCAACAACCGCGAGCGCCTGACGGGTAGCCGCGCCTTCATTAAGGACTTGGCGCAACGCAACGCCTTCGGCCTTCTCACCACTCACGATCTCGAGTTGACCGACCTCGACCGCACAATCCCCACCCTGCGCAATGCGCACTTCCAGGAAACCGTCGCGGCCGGCGCGTTGCAATTCGATTACAAGCTCCGCGCCGGCTCCTGTCCGACGACCAACGCGTTGCGCATCATGGAATTGGAAGGCTTGCCGGTGCCGAAGACGGGTGATGGAGAAGGGTGAGACGGTCAGCACCCGGAGACCCATTGCGGGGTCTATTCTGTTGATCGGTTACGGCAATTGGCCAAACGGTCCAACGCGTGATGCATGGAAATTTGACCTTTACTAAGCCTTTGTCCATCATTGCCTCCCAGAATGGCCGTCCATCATCCTCACCCCTTGCGCGGTCTCCTCATCGCCCAGTTTTGCGGCGCGTTCAACGACAACGCGTGGAAATTGATGGTCGCCCTGCTGGGCATCGGCCAGGTGACCGCGCGGATCGCCCCCGGTCCCGAATTGGAGGTCGCGTCGCAGACCCAGACGACGATCGCCTTCGTGGTCTTCACACTTCCGCTCGCGCTGTTCTCATTAGTCGCCGGCGTTCTGGCCGACCGCGTCAGCAAGCGAACGGTCATCATCGGCATGAAGACGGTCGAGTTGGGCCTCATGTCGCTCGGCACCCTTGCGCTGTTCCTGAACCCTAGCGGCCGCCTTCTGCCGTTGATCGTCTTGGGGGGCATGGGAATCCACAGCGCCCTCTTCAGCCCAGCCAAATACGGCATTCTTCCCGAGCTGGTCCCGCATGAACGTCTCACCGCCGGCAACGGCTTATTGGAAGCCTGGACCTTTGCGGCCATTCTGACCGGCACCGCTGCAGGCGGCGTGTTGCTGTATGCCACTGGGCCTTCGACATGGTTGGCGCCGCTGCTATTGGCCTGTGTGGCGGCGCTCGGATTCGGCGCAGCGTGGTCCGTGCCGCGAGTGCCGGCTGCAAGAGCCGAAGGCGGACTGACCGCCACTTGGCGTGGCGCAAGGGCGGCGCTCCGAGCAGAACGGCTCCTCCGATTAGCGATCGCCGGTGACATTTTCTTTTGGACCATCGCCAGCCTCTTTGCGCAGGACATCCTCGTCT
>CAZZPI010000419.1:0-2672 GCA_964655865.1 uncultured Nitrospiraceae bacterium | reverse complement strand
TCGGATTACGACTTCGTCGTCGCGAACGCGGTGTTGTGTGTGTTCGATCCCGCGGAGTTCGAACGTGCATTGGCCGGTATTGGCCGCATCTTGAAGCCCGGTGGACACTTGGTCGTGTTCGATTGGTTCCATCCGTACGAACAGGAGCTTGCGATCGTCGAGACCACGCGTGCGCACCCGCGCGGCTTCAAGTTCCACTTCCGGAGCTACGGGACGGTTCGCAGGGTCGCGGAGCAGTCAGGCTTCCACGAGCCGAGCTTCTCACCTTTCGCGGTCCCCATCGATCTTCCGAAGCCGACCGAGCCTTGGGACATCACGAGTCACACGGTAAAGGACGCGTCAGGGAAACGTCTGTCCTTCCGAGGAGCGCTGTGCCAACCCTGGTGCCACATGGTGGCGCGGCGGAGGTAACAGCTTGCCGACGGTGGCAAACCCGCTATGGAATCCCTGGTGCAACGACCGTAACACCCTGGCGCTGTACCGCCGGCGTTGCCGCCTGGAGATCGAAGAGATGACCTGCGCGGCCCAGGCGGCTGAAATCCTGCGCGATCGTGTGTCACCCGGCGAGACGTTGCTCGACGCTGGTTGTGGCGGAGGCTACTACGTGCACTCGTTGCGGCGCCGCCAAGTACCCATCGAGTATCAGGGGCTCGACTATACGCCGGAGATGATTGAGCTCGCGCAGGAGGAAGTGTGTCCGCGCACAGGCCTGCCTAGCGAGCGCTTCGTGCTCGGCGCCATTGAGGACCTGGATCAGCGGTACGACAACGTGCTCTGTTTCAACGTGCTCACAAACAGCCCCCATTATGCGCATCCTCTCGAGCGGCTGTTGCTATCAGCCCGCAAGCGAATTCTTCTTCGGGAAAGCCTCGGTGAAACGTTGGAGGTGCGTTATACACCAGACCCGTACCTCGACGAAGGCAAACGTCACATCCGCGTCTACCACAACACGTACCCGATCAATGAGGTCATCAGTTTCATGCAAGAGCACGGCTTCCGAGTAGAACGCATCGTCGACCGTCGAACGAACGACGAAGTTGAGAAGGTCGTCGATATCCCGCACCACTGGAAGATTTTGCTCGGAGAGCGTCGCTGATGCCGCGGATTGCCGGGGTATTCAACCCTCATACAGTCAGGGAGGTCGCTGTCGACCTTGAGCTGCTTAGGCAAGGACTGCCAACGGGAGAAGGTCCGGCAGTCTGGCGACTCCAGGGCCCGGCAGGGCTAATTTGGCAAGGTCAAGGCAACGCCGCCCTGGCTGTACGGGAGGGCGTAGTCGCCGTGGTCGATGGTACTTTTTACAATCCTGAAGAGCTGGAAGGCGAATCGGAGGAAGGGCCCGCGGAGCAATTGGTCGCGACCTACAGGCATGTCGGACTGCCGGCCGCGCTGGCGCGAATCAACGGAGATTTTGCGATCGCCTTGTATGATGCCAGCAAAGAAACTCTTTGGCTCGCACGCGACAGGGTAGGGCACAGGCCGCTCTATTATGTTGAACAGCGTCAGGGCCTCGCGTTTGCTTCCCGTCCCAGCGCCTTATTGTCGCTCCCTGGCGTCGCTCGAGAGCCGAACCGGCGCTATGTGGCGGTCTTCGCTGGTTCACACTATCGCTATATCGATAACCAGTCTGATGAATCACCCTTCACAGATATCAGCCAGTTGCCCGCTGCCAGCTTCATCGAGATCCGTGCGAGTGGCCATCGGGTCGAGCGGTATTGGTCGCTTCAAGAACAAGCTGATTGGACGGATGATGAACCAACGCTCGCTGCCCGCTATCGCGCGCTCTTGATGGACTCGGTACAACGCCGCCTGGCCGTAACCGCGCGTCCGGCTTTTACTCTGTCAGGCGGGTTGGACAGCTCGTCGGTGCTGGCTTGCGCGGTGGAGCTCACCGGGCGTCGCCAGCACGCTTTCTCATCGGTTTACTCCGACAAAACCTATGACGAGAGCGAAGATATCAAGGGGTTCGTTCTAGAGAAGGTGAAGGAGTGGCATGCCGTGCCGATCGAGGGCTTCGATCTGTTCGCGACCGTGCGGGCGATGGTGCGAGCCCATGACGAACCGGTGGCTACGGCGACTTGGCTGTCACATTTCTTGCTGTGTCAGGAGGTGGCAAAACAAGGATTCGACACACTGTTCGGCGGCCTTGGCGGCGACGAACTCAACGCCGGGGAGTACGAGTACTTCATCTTTCACTTTGCGGATCTGGAGGGACGTGGAGAACGGACGCAGCTTGCCCATGAGATCGACTCCTGGGCTCGTCATCACGATCACCCCATCTATCGAAAAGGCGTAGAGGTCGCAAAGAGCTTGCTCGACCGTTTGACGGATCCAGCAATCCCGGGACGCGTTCGCGTGGATAGGTCGCGCTTGTCTCGATATGCTTCAGCCGTTCGCCGCGACTATTTTGATCTGTCTGGCTTAGAACCCCTGCTTGATCATCCGTTCTCAAGTTGCCTGAAGAATCGCACCTACCAGGATATTTTCCGCGAAACCGCACCCTGTTGCTTGCGCGCCGAGGACCGCGACTGTTCCGCGTTCGGATTGGCTCACACGGACCCGTTCTTCGATCACCGGCTGATTGAGTTCATGCTTCGGGTGCCAGGGCATATGAAAATCAGAAATGGCATCACGAAACGGCTGTTGCGCGAGGCCATGAAGGGGGTTCTGCC
>CAZZPI010000418.1:0-2684 GCA_964655865.1 uncultured Nitrospiraceae bacterium | reverse complement strand
CGCGGTCGCCCACATCGCCGACATCAGCGCGAAGCGCTGGCTCGCGCTGCGCAAGAATCATGCGGTCTCGGAGCAGGCGATCTCGGTGAAGGTCGCAGAAGCGAAAGCCCAAGCGGCGATCGTCAGAGCCGCGGAGCAACATGTCAAGAATTTCGAAGCGCTGATTCGGTTCAAAACGATCGTCGCCCCCTATGACGGCGTGGTGACTGAGCGCAACATCAACGTCGGGGACTACGTCAATAAGGAAGGCACCATCAGTCTCCCCGGCGGGATGAGTTCTCCCAGTGCAATCAGCAACCTGTTTACCGTGGCCGACGTCAGTCGGATGCGCCTCTTCGTCTCCGTACCGGAGTCCTTCGGCTCCTTCCTCCAGCCCGGCCTGACGGCGGACGTGACGGTCCCGCAGCTGCCCAATCGTCATTTCACCGCCGAATTCCTGACCGTCGCCCGGGGATTCGATGTGAGCACGCGCACGGCCGTCACCGAATTCACGATCGAGAACGAGGATAGAGCCCTGTGGCCAGGCTCATACGCCTCCGTCCGTTTCACGGTGCCCGTTCATGGGAATGTGCTCATCATTCCATCCAGCGCGCTGGTGTTCCAGGAGCAGGGGACGCAAGTGGCCGTGGTGACGGAGGAGGAGCGGGTTCACTTCAAATCGATCGCC
Organism: uncultured Nitrospiraceae bacterium; assembly: GCA_964655865.1. Classification (GTDB taxonomy): domain Bacteria; phylum Nitrospirota; class Nitrospiria; order Nitrospirales; family Nitrospiraceae; genus JBBIJI01. The sequence goes on along the minus strand of CAZZPI010000418.1, from coordinate 2,017 downwards.
GTAAGCAAGATTCTCGACGCGACGGTCCAGGTGAAAGAGGGGCTCTCTACAACCGACCGCATCGTGAACAACCCCAGCGCCGCGTTGCTCGAAGGCGACAAGGTGCGCATCGTCGCGCCGGCTCCCGGTTATGACCTCGTCACAACCGAGCCGGCAGCGACAAAGGAGCGACCTGCACAATGACGGTCGCTCGCGTGTCCCCCACCGTTCGCACCTGCGCGCGGTTCAGCGGCATCTTACTGCTGACAGTTACCTTGGCGGCGTGCAGCGATTGGTTGCCGCATGCCGATTTGGCGCCCGCCTATCAACCGGCCCAGTTCGTCGTCCCCGCCTCATGGCGTGGGGCGAGTCCCTTTGTGGAGGCGAACCCTTCGGACGGCGAGTTGCGACAGGACTGGTGGAAGATGTACGACGATCCCGTCTTGGACAGGTTGGAAGAACAGGCCATGGCGGCCAATCCGGACCTGCAGGCCGCCGCCGAGCTGTTCGTCCAGGCCCGCGATATGATGATGCAGGTTCGCTCGCGCCGGATCCCGCACCTCGGCCTTGGCGGGAAAGCCACAGACAGTGAGAACGCAGTAGATACCGGCCTTTTCAAGGACCCTGATGTTCCCCTCACCGGAACGAGCTTGGCCGCTGCGGGGCTCGCGTCCTGGGAGCCTGATTTCTGGTCGGCGATCCGCAATGCAACGCGCGTGGAAACCTACCGAGCCGAAGAACGAGCCGCCGGCTATGGGCTGGCGCGTCTCAGCTTGCAGGCGGAAATCGCCGCGAACTATTTCACGCTGCGCGGCTTTGACGCGCAGGCGGCAATCTATGCCCAATCGATCTCCCTCTACAAAGAGTCGCTGGCTCTTGTCAACGCCCAGTTCATCGGCGGGATCGCTTCGGCACTCGACGTCGCTCGCGTCGAATCGCTGTTGTTTAGCACTCAGACCAGAGAAGCTGAAATTCAGGGCCGACGCCAGGTGACGGAGCAAGCGATCGCCATCCTCGTCAATATGGCGCCGGCCAGTTTCAAGATTGACCCGGTCGATGACCTTCGGGTGGTGACGTTCACGATTCCGCGGACTATCCCGTCCACCTTGCTCGAGCGCAGACCCGACGTTGCGGCGATGGAGCGCCGGATGGCGCAGGCGAACCGTGCGATCGGCATCGCCCGCGCCGCGTTTTTCCCCGACGTGCGGTTCTCAGCCGATGGAGGATTCGAGGATGTCTCCCTCAATCTCACCAAGCTCGCCACCGCCTTCTGGTCCTATGGCTCGACCGTTGCGCTGCCGGTCTTCCAAGGTGGGTACCGGCGCGCCCAATTGCAAAAGTCCTGGTCCGTCTATCGCGAGACCGAAGACCGATACCGTTCGACGGTGCTCAACGCTTTTCGCGAGATCGAGAACAATCTGAGCCTGACGAACCGGCTGACCGTCGCGGCTGAACGGCAAGACGCCGCCGTCGGAGCCTTCTTCAAGACACAAGACCTGACCATGGAGCTCTATCAGGGCGGTTTGGCTTCCAGCCTTGAGCTGATCTTTGCGCAGGTCAACACGCTCGTCGCGCGCATCGAATCTGTCCAGATCAAGGCCGAACTGCTGAGAGCGTCGGTGGCGCTCATCCGTGCGCTCGGGGGAGGTTGGAACCGCAAGCAATTGCCCGCGGATGAACAGATCCAGCCGTTCGATACGCTCGAATATGACTACCACAAACTTGAAAAACCGCCGCCCGCCGGGGGGATCGATGTCAACGCACCAAATAACTGGGTGAATAATGATCTGACCAAGCCCTCCCTGCCTTGACCGTCCCGCCAAACCTTGGTCTTCTCCCGATTGCATGGAAACGAGGGGCTATCAGGCGGATAGGCAATGGATTCTTTCGAGTAGCTTTCTTGAAACATCGGACGCATTGAAACAGCGGCTCGCCCTAAGAGAGATATTGGCGATACTCACCCAGACACTCTGGTGCTAAGTAGTCGTGCCGAGAGACCCACCCTTCCCATCCTTACATTTGCTCCAGGTGGAGGTCC
>CAZZPI010000417.1:0-2686 GCA_964655865.1 uncultured Nitrospiraceae bacterium | reverse complement strand
GAGAACAAAGCTGGCGGACTTTTTCAACATTCTGCTAGACGACGCCGTCCGCCCGAAGCTTATACACCTCGACGCACCGGTCGCACGCGCCGTATTCCACGTCCCATCCCGGATGGTTCTCGCGGATGAAGTCCAGCACGTGCTTCTCCACCGTGTTCGTCATGTCCTCCACCCAGCTGTAGGTCGGGAACCGGCAGAGCGGGCAGGGGAACCCCGGCATGAGCATGACCTTGTTCTGGGTCTCTGGCACCTCCCCGCCCTCGACATCCACCGCGCGGTCCATGACACGTAGAGTGTCGGTCGCCATCTCGACAAGCTCGGAGTGCGTCAGCGACTCGGTCTGCCAGAGGCCCTCGAACACGGACTTGAGCTGAGCGGGGGGAATCTTCCGGTACCACGAACGGAACTCCTTGAACCGGTCGTCCTTGCCCAGCATGGATTCCTTGCCGGCCCGCTGGAGCCGGCTGTCGATGTGCAGGCACCAGAGCACGCGGTACCGCTGGAGCACCAGGGTTTCCTCGCCCGGATTCTGCCCAACTTTCGTGTCGGGATCGTAGCCGAAGGTCGAATCCAGCAGGTCCGAAACATGCGTGAGCTCGTGGCGGCAATAACGCGTGAGGGCCGGATCGTAAAACCGCCTGGGAATCAGCTTGATGCCGACCCCCTTCTGACCTTTTTCCTCGAACTGCCTGGCCAGATCCTGCTCGATGGAGCCCCACTTCCGCAGCACGTCCACCCCCTCCTGGTCCTCCTTCAGCACGCCTTTGACCAGCACGATCCCGACCTTCTCCTTCAGGTGCGGGAATTCGTTGAAGGCATCCCGGATGATGTCCGAAAATCCCCAGATGCCGAACAGGTATTGGTAAAGTTTCTTGAACTCCGGTTCCCGATCGTCGAGGGAGAACTTCTCGTAGATGGGATCGGCCAGCTCGTGGAATTCCTTGTAATAGGTCGGATCGCCCTCGCGCTCGGTCTTCTCGACGAACGAGTCGATGACTTCCTGGAGCAGGGCCGGCTGAAATCTGATCTCCATGGTCTGGGGTTTCCGTTCTGCGTATCGCGGTGAAGGATTGACTTACTTTCGTGGCTTCTTTTAAGATTCCCTCGACAAAAAATTATAGTCTTCGGTTGCGGTCATTTGCAAATCGCGATTGCCGTCGGGTAACGTCTCCTCCGGATTTCCATCATGGTTGACCATTCTTCCACCCCGTCTCTCCCAGGCACGGCCCCCGGCATGACCACCCCCCAGGCGGCGACCCCGGCGCCCTCGGTCAATTTCCTGGACTACTGGAGGACGGACGCGCGGGAGCTCAAGACCTTTCGCGGCCATTCGCACGGCGTCTGGACCGTCGCCTATGCCCCGGACGGTCAGACGCTGGTCAGTGGCGGGGTGGACCGGCTGGTACGCGTGTGGGACATCGAGACCGGCCGCCTGCTGCGGTCGCTGCGCGGGCACACCCACGACATCCGGGCCGCCATCTTCACGCCGGACGGCCAGACGCTGGCGACCGGCAGCGAAGACCGTACCATCCGGCTGTGGAACCCCAAAACCGGGGAGCCGCTGAAGCTGCTCTTCACCCGGTACGATCACAACGTGTGCAGCCTGTCGCTGTCTCCGGACGGCCTGATGCTGGCGCGCGGCTCTCACAACAAGGATATCAAGATCTGGGAGGTCACGACGGGCACGGAGCTGATGACTCTGCTGGGCAAGGATACTTACGACCACCACTGGTCCGTCTGCGTGGCCTTTTCACCCGACGGCATCCACCTCGCCAGCGGCAATGACATCGGGAAGATTAAGCTTTGGGAGGTGCTGCCGAGCGGGGAGGAAAAGCTCGTCCACGACGGCCACTGGCAGGAAGCCGGCGACGACACCACCGAACAGCGCGGCTACTTCATCGAGGACGACGGCGGATTCCAGAAGGCGATGGATTACTGGATCGGCGCGATGGCCTTCACCCCGGACGGAAAACTGCTGATCACCGGCAGCCGCGACACCACCATCAAGTTCTTTGAGATGCCGCAGTTGACCGAACTACGGACGCTGAAGGGCCATTCGGGCTGGGTGCGCGCGCTCGTCGTCTCGCCGGACGGGACGGTGCTGGTCAGTGCGGGCGACGATCGCACGATCAAGTTCTGGGAGATCGCCACCGGACGGAACTTCCGCACGATCAAGGGACATACGGACGGGGTGCGGGGGCTGGCGTTTTCGCCGGATGGCCTGCGGCTGGCGAGCGCCTCGTGGGACCGGACCGTCAAGCTCTGGGAAGGGGGAGCAGAACCTCAAGAGTAACCTGATTCCCCAAGAGCGGGGTGTGGCTGGCAGTCCCCTCGTGCTCCCGGAACGCGCACACTCAGATGTAGGTGGCCTTCGTGTTTGCGGTCATGTCGACAAGCACCTGCCCCGCTCCACAACACAGGGAGAGAGTAGACGAAAAAGACCACGCTTCAAGTGGCCTTTTTCTTTAAAAGACGAGGTTCCCACTTGAATGGACTAGGTTCAGACCATTTAATTTTTTGAAAATCTGCATGGGCAGGATTCAGAAGATAATTGCGCTCTCCCGGAGCGACAACAGATGGTACCGAAAGGACTGCAGTTTGTCCCCTCTGAACCCATTGAGTTCCTATGACTTGCAGGGCCTCAGGTGCGGGATATTCACGCCAGTTTGGGGGCAACTCATGGTCG
>CAZZPI010000416.1:0-2690 GCA_964655865.1 uncultured Nitrospiraceae bacterium | reverse complement strand
TAATGAGGGACCTGATTATACATTGACGTTGACGAGGGGTGAAATAAACCTTCGGGCTAGTTCCTGCCGGGCTCCCCTCACCTATCCTCTCCCCCCATGAGCCGGGGAGAGATGAGGAGCGGAGGATCTCCTCATCGTCAGCCAGAAAATGACCGCGGCCAGCAGTTGCAGACTGGCAATCACGCCGAAGGCAGATGCATAACCCATCGCGGCGATCAACACTCCGCCCAGCAACGGTCCGCTCGCATGGCCGATATCCATGATCGTTCCCTGCATGCCCATTCCGGCGCCCAGCGTCTTGAGCTCGGAACTGTCCGCTACCAGTGCCGCGGAGGATGAGGAGACGACCGCCTCTCCGAAGCCAAAGCCGGCCGCCAGCAGCAAGAGGACCCAGAGGTTTGCCACATGAGGAATGAGCGTGAAGCTTCCGGCGCAGATCAACAGGCCTAGGATGATCAACGGTTGCCGACCGACTTGATCCGAGACCCGCCCCATGATCGGCTTCGAGAAAAACGAGGTTACGCCTTGAATGCCGAAGAGGAGACCGACTTCGCCCGGATTCAACCCGGCCGAGACCCCGTAGAGCGGAAGGAACGCGAGGAGCGTCCCGTTGGCGACCATCTTGGCAGCGTCGGTACAGCTCGTGACCAGCACGCGTGGGTTCTTCGCCACGAGGGCGAAGCCTTTCCACATTTCCGCCAGCACAGGGACGAAGCCGCTCCCATGCCGAAGGGGCGGCGGCGGTTTCAAGCGCAGGCTGAAGAAGAGGATCAATCCGATCACGCCGAAGATGCCGGCCGTGACGAACGTCGTGGGGAAATTGGTCGCATAGACCAACCAGCCACCGACCACCGGCCCCAGCAGGGCTCCCGCTTGGGTACAGGCCGTGTAGGTGCCGAGGGCGGCGCCACGGCGTTCTCGATACAAATCGGCGACGGTGGCGAGCGCGCTCGGGACGAAGATCGCCGTGGCGAGGCCGTGGATGAATCGGAGACCTGTAAGAAGCGAAAGATCGTGCACGAATGGATAGGCGAAGGGCGGCAGACCGAAGGCCAGCACCCCGACGCGCAGGAGGTAGCGCCGCCCGTAGATATCCGACAAGGCCCCGGAGGGAAGTTTCAACAGCACGCCGGTGATTGTCGAGACGGATACGATCACGCCCACCTCGGCCGTGGTGGCGCCGAGCGATTGCGCGAACAGCGAAAGGACCGGCATGCGGACGAGGTTGTAGCTGATGAAACAGAACATCCCGATGGTGCAGAGCAAAATGTAGCTATGGAGCGGCGTCATGGTCTTTCTCTACGGTGATCGGAATCTGCGCGACGATCAGACGCTCCGGGTCCTGGTCGCGGCGGGCCTGTCGCAGAAGCATGCGGAGATCGGGAACGATCAGGCCCTGAAAGGAAAGACGGCCGTCGGTTATGACGGTGATGGGCCGGGCCAGATCGATCAGCTCAGGACTCAGCAGGAGCGTGTAGTGCCGGACCCGTTCGGTCTTCACCTCGATGCGCTGGCCGTCGCTCACGGTGGCAGTGAGCTTCGCGTAGCGCCGCTGCTTAATCGCCTCATCGCTCCGATCAATCAGATCCTCGGAGAAGGCGGCGATCTCATCCGTGCCGTCGATGCGGACCCATCCGAACGGCAGCAGGTGGCTCGCGTCCCGCACGACTGTGATGGTTTTCGGGAAGGGTTGGCGCTGCTGCGCATTGAGCCATTTGACCACGTCCGGCAGTTCTTCCCGTGGAAAAAAATGACCTCCCGCCATGGGATGGCTGCGATCGTGTTCTCGATAGACATGCTTGATACCGAGTCTTGCGAGTTCCCGGCTGACCGAGCGGCTCAGCTCGACCGGCATGACCTGGTCGCGTGACCCGTGGATGATGTACGCGGGCGTCGCGCGAAGGTTCTCGAGAAACGGAAACAGCACGTCGTCGAGCCCGCCGGCCATCGGGGCGATGCCGGCGAAGGTCGAGGCATGGTGCATCCCGATCAGCCATGCCCCGATGCCCCCGTTGGACATGCCGGTCAGAAAGACGCGGTTCCGGTCGATATGGTAACGGCGTTCGATCGCACGGACGACCTCCAGCACCAACTCCTCGGCGCGTCGGGTGAACCAGGCGCCTTGGGGATAGGTGGGGCAGACAAGGATGTACGCCTCCCCGAGTCGTGGAATCCATCGATCCAAATAGGCGTCTCCGGTGAAACCCGCGCCGTGAAGACAGACTACGAGCGGATACGCCTTGCTCGAATCATACGAAGGGGGAACAAACAGCGCGTAGTGAAAGAGGCGGTCGCGAACGTTGATGGATTCATCCGGCTGCGCCCCGACCGGCTGAGGCTTATAGGTATAGGCAATCCGAATCGCTTGAGTCACGGACGCAATCGTGGCCTCAGGATGCGTGGCGATCCGCTCGAGGAGTGATGCGGCTTCGTCCACGTTCTCTGTTCGAAGGAAGGTCTCCGCAAGCGCCGCCAGCACGGCAGGGACTGTGCTCTCAGCGGCGTGAGGAATCTCTGGAAGTGTCGCGACCCCGAGGCTCAGCACTGCAGCCTGAAGGGTGATCGCGATGATTTGTAGTCGAATGCTCGGCATCAGCTCTCAGGGGCGCGCGAGATAGCCTTGCACCAGGAAATCCCGGCCCAGCGGCGTCACGGTCACACGCTCGAGCGACGCGACGCCTCTCAGCGTC
>CAZZPI010000415.1:0-2691 GCA_964655865.1 uncultured Nitrospiraceae bacterium | reverse complement strand
GCGGCAGCTCCGGCCAGGCGGAAGCCGGTAAGGCCTGCGCGCGATGGATCATGGACAACAGCGCGTCGCCGTTCCGTTCCGTTTCGGATGGATGGAGTCCCCTGGTCCCGCGCAAGGCATCGAGGGTTTTGGGCGGATGCCGGGCGAGTTGCAGCAAGACCTCATCCCTCATCACGCGCCCCCTCGGCACGTTGCGGCGGTGGGCTTCCCGTTCGCGCCACTCCGCCAGCTCACGCAGGACGGCGAGGGCCAAAGGCTTGAGGCTGTCCCACCCGCGGATCTTCTTGTAGCGATCCTGCGGCGCCCGCATGGGTTCACCCACCGCGGACTCCAAGCGCAAGAACTCCTCGGCGACCCACTCGAGTCGCTCCAATCGTTGCAGCCTGGCTCGGAGATGATCATAGACGGGGAGGAGGTACTGGACGTCCTCTAAGGCGTAGTCCAGCTGTTCCGAAGTCAGGGGCCGTTGGCTCCAGTTGGTGAACGTGTGGGCCTTGGCCAAACGCGCGCCGTGCACGCGTTGAACCAGGTGGGCATAAGCGGTTTGCGCGCCGTAGCCGACCATAGCCGCGGCGATTTGCGTGTCGAAAAAGGGCTTTGGGATACGCCCGGCGTGCAGCGCGAATAACTCCAAATCTTGTCGTCCCGCGTGAAAAATCTTCTCGATGCCGGGGTCCAGCAGGATCGACCAAAAGGCTTGAAGGAGCGGGCTTCCGTTCAGGGCCGGAAAGTCGATGACGGCAGCGAGATCGTCGGATGCGATCTGAATCAGCTCTAGGCGCGGCACATAGTGATCCTCGCCGACGAATTCCGTATCCACCGCCATCCGCCGGCAAGAGCGCAGCCGCGAGCAGATGGCGTCCAGCTTGGCTGAGTCGTCGATGTATCGTGGGGAATGAGCGCTACGCAAGGGAGTTACTCTGTCGGGCGATAGTGCGCGCCGGGATTGATCGGAGGCTCGGTGTTGCTCAGGCTCAGATATTCCTTGAGATATTGGTGAGCCTCGATGATCCGACGCAGCTCGGATTCGCCGCTTCGATCCCCCCTCCGGGCGTCGGGATGGATCTCTTTTGCGCGCTGCCTGAATGCCGTCGTGACCTCAGTCAGCGAGCTGCCGAACTCCAACCCGAGTGCCGCATAGGCCTCCGTGGGATTGTTAATCTCGCTGCGGCTCGACGCCGGATCTCCGCCGGCCCCGCCCGCCGTCTTGAAGAAATCAGCCAGGTTGATCTTGCGGCGACGTCGCCGCGGGCGTTCCCGCGCCTCGCTGTCCAAGTCATCCCAACGGTCCTCGACGAATTCCAATCGGGATTCCAGCCGCGCGGCACCGGACAAGTCATGGATTTGACCGAGTTCCTCTTCAATGAGCCCCAAAGCCCGCTCGATCTCCTCCAGCCCCTGTTCGACCCGGAAAAAACTGTCGACGCGCTCTTGCATCATGTGCTCGACGGCGAACCCGAGGCTGTCTTCGGTCTTTATGCGAAGGGATTCGATTCGCCGACGCATCCCGTCTCGAAACTTCACGAGTCTGGCGGTGGAAATCGGCATCAGCGTCGTGCTCGATCGAAATCGGCGGAGCCGGCAAGGAACGTATCTTACCATAAGGGACCGCGACGCCAGAAGAGACGCCCCGTCTTGCCGAGCGTACCCGGCGATGGTAGACTCCCGCGCCGCTGCGCGGATGCAACTGAACCACAGTGAGCGAGGGAGGAATCTGCATGAGAGCATTGACGAGGGTGTTGTATCTTGGGTTGATCGTGACGTGCTGGGGACTGAGCGCCCGGGCGGAGAATCCATCCGGTTATGGACAGCCGGGCGGGGAGTTTGACATTCGCATCCCGCGCGTGCCGCAGGATCAGTTGACGCAGGCAAAAGCGGTGAATCCTCCGTTCCAGCCGACGCCGGAGATTTTGGCCGAAGGCAAAGAAATCTTCCTCGGCCGCGGGACTTGTTTCCAGTGTCACGGAACGGAGGGGAAGGGAGACGGCGGCGCCGCCAAGGTGTTGCCTATCCAGCCGCGCGATTTCACGAATCCGAAGTTCCGGAAGGTCCGGACGCCGGGGGAAATGATGTGGGTGTTGAAGAACGGAAGCCTCGGGCAGTCCGGGAAGGTTCCCGGAACCGGCATGCTTCCGATCGTCGGTCAGTTCCTGAGCGAAGACGACGGATGGAAGGTGCTGCTGTATGAGCGCAGCCTCGGGGGAGCCGACTGACCTCAATCACGCGGCGCGTCGTCGGTGAGGTTGGAGCGACGACGCGCCACGCCCGTCTCGCGCGCGGCCGCAGCCACGGCCTTGGCCACCCGCGGAACCACTTCTTTATCGAAAATACTCGGAATGATGTAGTCCTCGCTCAAGGCCGCTTCCGGGACGGCCTCGGCAATCGCCTGGGCCGCCGCCAGCTTCATCGCTTCGTTGATTTCCGTCGCCTGTACGTCCAACGCCCCCCGGAAGATTCCGGGAAATGCCAAGGCGTTGTTGATCTGATTCGGGTAGTCTGACCGCCCCGTCGCAAAAATCCTACAATGAGCATCGGCCACGGACGGAGCGATTTCAGGATCCGGATTGGCCATTGCGAACACGATCCGGTCCGGGTGCATCAAGTCTAGGTCGGCCGGCGTCATAATGTTCCCGACCGACAGGCCGATAAATACGTCGGCGTCCCGGAGGGCGTCTTGCAGGGTTCCTTTCG
>CAZZPI010000414.1:0-2734 GCA_964655865.1 uncultured Nitrospiraceae bacterium | reverse complement strand
TCCGACCGTGCCGATCGAGTGCGGGAGGCGATGGAGGCCGTCCGCTCATTCGTACGCCGGGCAGGGTCAAGGTTGGGCGACGCCGAAGCCTATCGCGCGGCTCGGCGTGACGTGCTTGATGGAGCCTCCGGCGGCGATGACCTGGTGTTCTATGCCGCGTGGAACAAGTTGTTGGCCGAGGGGGAGCTGGCGTCACTGACTCGCGCGGCGATTGGGCGCGTGCAGAAACCGACGATTCGACGCCCGGTGGCCATCGTCCCCCGTCCACAGCTCACGCCCCAGCTCACGGAGGGGCGGATCGTCCTCGATCTGGGCGATGAGCGGTTCTGGCTCCTCCCGAGAGAGTTGACCGGGCGCGCCCTGTTGTTTGCGATGCGCCACGGCCTGTCTCGTGTCGAGAGTAAGACGCACCGCGTGGGATGCCGGCTCGCCAACGTGCTCGATGCGGAGCGAGGCTTCGCGCGAGCCGATTCAGTCGGGCAGGCCCTTGCGCGAATGCTCGGCGTGGTCGGCCAGCAGCTCGACTATCTCCAGCTCCACAACTACTTGAACCCCCGGGCGTTCGTGCACGTGGTGAGCCGCAGTCCGAACACGACTCAGTTGTACGAACGTGTGTCGGCGGCGCTCCTCGCAGGGCGCGGGCAGGCCCTGCCGCCGACGAAGGCCGGCGCGCTGGAATCGCAGGACTTCGGGTGGGCCACCGGCGTCGAGAAATCGCGCGAAGCCGAAGAAGCGGCGCGGGTATTCGGCGTCGACGTCAAGACCGCTAAGCGCCTGCTCAAGCATCCGCTGTACTCTTATCCCGGTGGAGAGTCGTTCTTCGATACCTATGTGAATGTGGTGGACGGCATTCATCGGCTCGCCGAGACACACAGCGGGTCCGTCGCCTGTCTCTATACGCACAGCTCGACCTTGCGCGCGCTGATCATCTTTCTCGATGCCCGGCCGTTCAGCGAAGCGTTCACGGAGTTCGGCGAATACAAGGAAGGGCAAGACAACGTCCTGCTGCTGACCTATGAGAACGGGCAACTCTCGGGCTACTCGACGGCCGTCGGGTTATCCGAGCGGGAACGGGTCGAGCGCGAGGCATGGATGTCGGTCGAGCGTGTGCGACAGGACCGAGTGACGCTCAAGCCCCGGCAGGTCAAGAAGCTCGTGGCGCTCGTGTCCGGCGGCGATTTCGCGGGAGCGGGAGCGGCGCTGAAAGAATTGCGGGTGACCGGCAACCGGTTCGGCCTCGATGTCTATTTTGTCCAGCACGGTTTTCTGGGGTTGGCCAACAACTGGATCCAAAAAGTCACCGAAGAACACACGCGGATGCTCGGAAGCCGGCCAAGCAGTCCGATCGGAAGCAGCCGCTTCGAAGATTTCAAGGACGAGCAGGTCCAGCACGCGGCGGTGCGCCACCTTGAGCCCTACCTCCAGGACGGCGCGCTGGTGGTGCTCGGCGGAGACGGCAGTCTGCGCGGGGCGCGCGCGATCTACGAAACCTTCGGTGTTCAAGTCGTGGGGATCCCCGGCACCATCGACAACAATATCGCCGGCACGACGTCGCTGGGTTTCCATTCGGCGCTGAGGCTCGCCGATCAATCGATCGAATCCTTGAAGGCGACCAGTTCGGCGATGGGCAGTATTTTTTTCGTCGAGGTAATGGGAGCGGGATCCGGCCATCTCGCCTTGGCCTGTGCCTATCAGGCGCGAGCCGAAGGAGTCCTCGTCAACGAGCACCCGGACCCGGATGATTACATCGACGAGGTGATTTTAGGGACGCTCAAGCGGACGCTCGGCGTGCCGAGCAAGAGCCACTTGTTCGTCGTGGCCGAACGCACGCCCCATCGCCATCATCCCGACGGGGGCGTGCATGGACTGACCGAATATATTACCCGAGAGATCGCCAAGTGGCCGCAGGTCCAGCCGCTACACGGCCCCTATCCGCTGACACCCGCGACGAAGGCGACGATCTTGGGCCACACCCTGCGCGGCGCTCCACCCACACCGGAAGACAAGACCATCGCCCAGCACCTCGCCTATGAGGCCGTGCGTCGGATCATCGAGCGGCCCCGAGAGATTATCGGCTGCATGGTGGCCTATCGCGAGCCGACTCGGATCGACACGATCCCCTTACACGCGCTCGCCCCCAAGCCATTCGATTGGGAGGTGTTCTCGCTGATGCACGGGCGTGACGTCCCGTTCTCCGGGGACTGACGGGCTCCTCGATCCGGTTGCCTTTCTCCGGGCTACTATAGGACTATGAGGTCCTATGGCACCCCCGACAAACCCTCCAGAGGCCGGTCTCGATGAAGACTCCGCACTGCGGGCGATCGTCGAGGGCACGGCCACAGTCACCGGGGAACAGTTCTTCGCGGCGCTGGTCGAAAGTCTCGCGAAGGTTCTCGACACACACGGGGCCTGGGTCACCGAATACCTGGAAGAGTCCCGCCGGCTCCGGGCGCTGGCCTTCTGGCTCGGCGGCGAGTGGGTCCACCACTACGAACACGCGATCGATGGCACGCCCTGCCAGCCCGTCGTTGAAGGCGCACGTATCGTCCACTATCCGGACAAAGTGTTGGAGATCTATCCGGACGAACCGGACCTGAAGAAGTTCGGCGCGCTGAGTTACATGGGAGCGCCGCTTTTGGATGTGAGCGGCAAAGTCCTCGGTCACTTGGCTGTGTTGGACACCAAACCCATGCCGGCGGAGCCGAGGCTCCACGCCGTTTTTCGCATCTTCGCA
>CAZZPI010000413.1:0-2743 GCA_964655865.1 uncultured Nitrospiraceae bacterium | reverse complement strand
CGTATGTTCCACTCGTGGGCAGGTGTTACTCAATCGCATCGAGCGGTCGGATAAGCCGGTGATCGCGGCCATCAACGGCACGTGTGTCGGCGGCGGCCTGGAGTTAGCCATGGCGTGCCACATCAGAGTGGCGGTTGAGGGCGCCATGCTGGGCTTGCCGGAAATCAAGCTGGGGCTGATCCCCGGCTTCGGGGGGACGCAACGGCTTCCCAGGATCGTCGGCCCGTCGAAAGCCGCGGAGCTCATTCTCACGGGAGAAAGCATCACAGCTGAAGAAGGGTTTCGCATCGGGCTCATCAATCGACTCATGCCGGCCAAAGACATGATGGCGCAAGCTGAGGCGTTGGCAGGGTCGATCGTTGCGCGAGGCAAGTTGGGCACGCAGTCGGCCTTGCGGGCGATCAGAGGCGGATTGGACATCCCCTTGGCCGAGGGACTGGCCCGCGAAGCCGACTTGTTCGGTCAACTGTGCACAAGTGCCGACAAGCAAGAAGCCGTCCGGGCCTTCCTGGAAAAACGGGCGGCGAAGCCGGCGGACGGGAGTTCGTAACCGAAGGACCGACTCAACCGGTTCGACCTGAGAAAGGGAGCGCGAGACGTGATCGCTCATCGCCTTGCCCACTATGCGAGAACTCTCTGTTATGACGACCTTCCCCCTCCCGTCGTGCACGAGGTGAAGCGGAGGGTCTTGGACAGTCTGGGCTGCGCATTCGGGGCCTGGCGCGCAGCCCCGGGCCGGATCGCGCGAGAAGTCGCCAAGTCCGTGAGAGTGTCACAGGGGGCGACTCTTTGGGGTACGAACCACAAGACACTGCCGGATCTTGCCACCTTTGCCAACGGCACACTCGTGCGATATTTGGATTTCAATGACACGTATCTTGCGCGAGAGCCGGCTCATCCCTCCGACAATATCGCCGCGGTGTTGGCCGTCGGCGAAGCGGCTCGCGCTTCGGGACAGCGCGTCATTCAAGCCATCGCCCTCGCGTATGAAGTCCAATGCCGTTTCTGCGACGCGGCGGGGCTACGTCCGCGGGGTTGGGATCATGTCACCTATGGTGCGTTCTCCTCGGCGCTGGCCGCCGCAAAAGCGATGAAGTTGTCCGACGAGGAGACGGTCCAGGCGGTCAATCTGGCGGGCGTCGCCAACATCGCCCTGCGCCAGACGCGCGTGGGTGACCTTTCGATGTGGAAGGCTTGCGCGTTCGCCAACGCCGCGCGCAACGGGGTGTTTGCAGCCCTGCTCGCACGGCGAGGGATGACCGGCCCATCGCCCATCTTTGAGGGTGAGAAAGGGTTCATGAAGTTGGTGTCGGGGCCATTCGAGTTGCCGGCTTTGGGCGGCGAAAGGGGACAGGCACCCGCCCTGCCCGGGAGCCAGTCCCCTCCGTTCAAGATCGTGGAGACCTATATTAAGCATTATCCCGTTGAATACCATGCCCAGACGGCTGTCGAGGCCGCCCTCGCGCTGAGAGAGGAATTCGTCGCAGGGAAGGGAAGCGAGGCGTTGGCGGCCGTGACGGAAATCGAAATCGGAAGTTACGACGTAGCCATCGAGATCATCGGCCGCGATCCGGAGAAGTGGCATCCCAGCACGCGAGAGACCGCCGACCACAGTTTCCCCTATTGTGTCGCCGTCGCGTTGCTGGACGGCAACGTGACACTCGATTCATTCGACGAGAAGCGCTTGGCTGATCCCGCGCTCCATGCCTTCATGCAAAAAATCCGGGTGACGCGGGAGCCTGAGTTCGTCGACCGATACCCACAGGCCATGCCCACGCGGATCACGGTTCGGACGAGGGCGGGTAAGATTCATGCGCGCCAGGTGGATTATCCGCTGGGGCATCCAAAAAATCCTATGTCTGACCGTGAGGTCGAGGAGAAGTTCCGTATATTGGCTTCGGGCAAATTGGACCGGGCGCGCATGAACAAGGTGATCGATCTCGTGTGGAAGCTCGATCGGGTCACAGATATCGGGAGCCTGATGCCGCTTCTCCAGGTGCGCCGTTGACGCGATCCGGTAACAGGACGATACACGAACAGTGAGGGTTCAGACGCCCTTCCGGGTACCCGTTGGGCCATCCCCTGTAACGGGTGATGGAGCTGACTCCTTTATGACAGGTGACATGTGACACGTGACAAGCTGCAAACCAAGCCACAGCGCCTGCGGGAGCTCATCGAGAAGCACACAATCTTGCTCCCGGGAGCCTTCAATGCGCTGACTGCCATGCAGATCGAACGGGCCGGTTTTAGCGCCGTCTATATCTCCGGGGCCGGTCTGGCGGCGGCGCGGGGATACCCCGACATCGGCCTCTTGTCCTTGACCGAAGTGGTCTCGGATGCCGGAACGATCGCCAACGCCTTGACGATTCCGGCCTTGGCCGATGGCGACACGGGATTCGGTCCGCCCTTGATGGTGAGGCGAGCCGTTCAGGAGTTCGAGCGGGCGGGAGTGGCCGGCATTCAGCTCGAAGACCAGGAGATGCCCAAGAAATGCGGGCACCTGCCGGGAAAGCGCCTCGTGTCTGCGCAGGAGATGGTCAGCAAGATTCTCGCGGCAGCAGAAGCCCGCCGTGACCCTGATTTCCTGATCGTAGGCCGCACCGATGCGCGCGCCGTCGAAGGGATGGCGGCGGCGGTTCGGCGAGCGCGGGCCTATGTCGATGCGGGCGCGGATGCGATATTTCCCGAGGCGCTGGAATCGGCGGAGGAATTCCGGCAGTTTGCCACGCAGCTCGCCAAGGAG
>CAZZPI010000412.1:0-2758 GCA_964655865.1 uncultured Nitrospiraceae bacterium | reverse complement strand
GCCCGTGCTCATCGAGGCGACGGCGTCCGATGGCGCGCTGCCCGCCGGAACGATCCGGACGCGTTCATCCGACGCCCCGGAGGCGTGGAAGCGGACCTGGACGTCCTCGCCGACGAACACGCGACGGATGTGCCTTGCCTGAAGCTCTTCATGGAGCGGCGTATCCTGAAACGCCGAGTAGGCTTCCTTGTCCGGGGAGGTGGCTTTGTAGATGATGATGGCCGTTGAGGGGGCGTGGAAACTCGGAGGCGGGAGGGAGCCGACTGATCCGGCGACACAATGCACAGGCCACGGGCCGCCGTTTTCTCGAAACGAGCAGTGGTTCCACGGGTGCCAATCTCTCGTCAGGACGATAGGGAGGCCCCGTGACTGAAAGCGCGAGATGTACGCTTCAAGAACGGGGAGGATCACGTCGCCGCCGGCGATCCCCAAGGCCCCGCCCGGAAGAAAGTCGTTCTGGATGTCGGCGATGATCAGCGCGTCGCCGGAGCGGATGGTCTCCATCGGTCCTCACCGGGCGCACGCAGCGTTGCCGGCGCGCCGGACAGCACTTCAGCGCCCTTGCTGAGACAGGAGTCGGATGTAAGCCAACACGTCCTGCATCTCTCCCTCTGTGAGTTGGCCTAGCCACGAATGCATCGGACTGAAGACGATCCCGTGTTCGATGGTTCGGAGCAACTCTTCGTCGGATTTGAGAAACGATGTGAACCGGTGAAAATTCGCGGGCGCGACTTTCAGCGACGCCGCTTGGGGTCCATCCCCCCAACCGCCGACTCCGTGACAAGCCAGGCAATGGCGTTCATAGACGGCTTTCCCGCGGTTGACATCGGCCGAAAGCGGCTGCGTATGCACTGTCGAAGACACGGCAAGGGCGCACACCGCTGTGAGCACGAGCAGTGGTCCGAGCCCGATGGTCTGTCGATCGCCCCCGCGCCACGTCATGTCTCAGAACCTCAACTCTTTTTCGTCGTATGGGCGGTAAAGGGCGAATACAACTGTTGCACCTTCGAACTGCCGCAGGCCGGGCATTTAACCTCGCCGGCTTCGTGCTGTTTGAGGGTCAGCACGATCAGGGATTCTTTCCCGCAATCCAGACACTTGTAGTCGTACATCGGCATAACTCACCTACGATATGAGTGCTAAGTGCTGAAACGTGAGTGCTGAGTGGCCTTGGAGAGAAATAGCGCTTCTTTTCAACTCAGCACTCAGAACTCATAACTCAGAACTTGTTTGATTCCTTGCTTGCTTCTCCTTTATGCGCTTCTCCCCAATCTGCGACGGCCTGCGCCATCTCGGTCAAGCGCTGCGCCGCACGTCCGTAAATACTGCCGGACGGGTAGGACCCATCGGCGCCACGTTCTCCCGCCGGGACCCCCGTCAGCAACTCGAGCGCTTCCTCGACCGTGTTGACCCCGTAGACGGCGAACGTGCCGGCCTCAACCGCTTCGATCACATCCCTGCGTAGGGCCAGATGTTTAGCGTTCCGGGTCGGGACAATCACCCCTTGGTTTCCCGTCAATCCCCGTTTACGACAGGATTCGAAGAACCCTTCGATCTTCTCGTTGACCCCTCCGATCGGTTGGACCTCGCCCAATTGGTTCACTGATCCGGTCACGGCGATCCCCTGCCGGATCGGAACTTCGGCGAGGCTGGAAAGGATCGCGGCCAGTTCCGCCACGGCAGCGCTGTCTCCTTCGACTTCCGAGTAGGTCTGCTCGAACGTCAGCGTGGCATTGAGTGCGAAGGGATGACTCCCCGCAAACTTGCCCGCGAGGAAGCCCGCCAGCGTCATGACGCCCTTACTGTGGACGTGTCCGGCGAGCTCGGCTTCGCGTTGGATGTCGATCACGCCCTTCGTGCCCACGAAGGTGCGTGCAGTAATCCGGGTCGGCCGCCCGAACGAATAGTCGCCGAGCTGATAGACGGAAAGGCCGTTCACTTGGCCCACGACTTCGCCGTCGAGGTCGACGATCAACGTCCCTTCTCGGACTTCGTCCTGAATCCACTGTTCGGGCAGGTTGGAGCGATAGCGTTTGTGCGCGACTGCCGCCTCGACGTCAGTCTTCGTGACGAACGCGCGCCCTTGCTTTTTCGCCCAGAATCCAGCCTCGCGGATCAGGTCGCTTAATAGGCTGAATCGCAGTGACAGTCGGTCGTGACGATCCGCAAGTCTGAAGGCTTGGAGGAGCACCTCTGCGACGGCATCCGCGCCGAAATGCGGCAACCGCTCTTCCCGGCAGATACGGGCGACGAAGCTCGCAAAGCGGCGCTCTTGCCGGTCGTCCCGCGGGACATCGACGTCGAAGTCCGCCTTGACTTTGAAAATCTTCGAGAAGTCCTCTTCATACGCTTGGAGGAGGTGATAGATGAGCGGGGGGCCGACCATGATGATCTTGACCTCCACGGGGATCGGCTCAGGGCGCAATCCGACGGTGGAGAATCCGTAAAACTCGCTCGGATCTTCGATCGTGACCGCGTGAGTCTTGATGACACGTTTCAGGGCATCCCAGGAGAATGGCTGGCGCAGAAGATCGAGAGCGTTGACGATCAGGTACCCTCCGTTGGCTTGCAGAACGCTGCCGGCTTTGATTTCCGTGAAATCGGTGTACATCACGCCAAGATGGGACCTCCGCTCGATCTTGCCGATGAGATTGGTATAAGTGGGATGAGACTCATCGATGACCGGCGCACCGGCCGCGGGATCGTGCTCGACGAGCAGATTCACGGCGTAGCGTACGAGCGGCTGTTTCTCGGCCAT
>CAZZPI010000411.1:0-2767 GCA_964655865.1 uncultured Nitrospiraceae bacterium | reverse complement strand
CCCCGTCGCTCCTGAGGCGGGCGCAGCCGCCGGTGCGTCCTGCTTCGACTTGAGGCTCCGTTGAATCTGCAACATATCTTCGTCCGAAGGGTTTGCGTTTAGAATCACCGCGCAGGACTTTTGGGCCAGCGACACGGCCCCTTCGGCCGCGTATATCTTTGCGAGGATGCGATGGGCCCGCAAGTTGTCCGGGCTGATCTTCACCGCCTCTTCCAGGATCGCTCTGGCCTTCGGGCGCTGACCCTGTTGCTCGTAGGCGCGTCCCAAGGCCACCATCGCCGTGATGAAGCCTGGGTGGGCCTTCAAGCCATCCTCCAAGACCGCGACGGCCTCTTCCCACATCTCCGCTTTGATGTATTCGTCCGCCAGCGGCATGAAGGCTTTCGATCGACGGTCCGTCGCGAAGAGGGCCGCCAAGCGATCGATTTCAGCCGCGTTCGCCTGAGGTGGTCGAGGAGATGAAGCCACGGCCCTGAAGCCTGTCCCTATGATTGACGTGCAGGCGAGGTGGACCCGCGGTAAGCCTGAATGCAGTCCAGGATCCGGTCGGCAAGCTCACGTTTCGGCATGAGCGGGAACGTGACTGACTCGCCCCTGCGGGATAACACGAGCGCGGCGTTCCGATCCGACCCGAATCCGCCACCTTCGACCGTGATGTCGTTCGCCACGATCAAGTCCAGGTCTTTGGACTGCAGTTTCTCGCGCGCATGAGCCTCAAGGCGCTCCGTTTCGGCGGCAAACCCGACGACAGTTTGGGTAGACCGGCGCTTGGCCAGGGAGGCGAGAATGTCTTCCGTCTGTTCGAGCTCGAGGGAGGCGCAGAGCTGCTGTCCTTTCTTCAATTTCTGGCTCGACGGACGGCGCGGTCTGAAATCCGCCACAGCCGCAGCCATGATGACGATCTGGGCCCAACCGAGATGGGTGAGCATGGCCTTCGCCATTTCCTCGGCCGTCAAGACCGGTACCACGCTCACGCCAGGCGGCGGCACCAACTGCGTGGGTCCGGTCACTAGGACGACCTGCGCACACCGGTCCCGCGCCGCTTCTGCGAGGGCGTAACCCATTTTGCCGGACGAGCGGTTGGAGATGAATCGGACGGGATCGATCGGTTCCTGCGTCGGCCCGGCGGACACGAGCACCCGATGGCCTGCGAAGTCTCGTCGGGGCGCGAGAACGGTCTCGATCGCCGAGAGGATCGCGGCCTCTTCCGCCAACCTCCCCTGCCCCAGCTTTCCCGATGCCAGGGGGCCTTCTTCCGGCTCGACGACAATCATCCCGCGCCGTGTGAGCATCGCAAGATGATCCGCCACGGTCGGATGGGTCCACATGCCGCCGTCCATGGCCGGCGCGATGACGATCGGGCACCGCGCGGTCAACAACATCGTGGACAGCAGGTCATCCGCCAGCCCCAATGCGGCTTTTGCCAGGCTGTTCGCGGTCGCCGGAGCGATGACGATTGCGTCGGCTGCCTCCGGCAGCGTCAGATGGAGCATTTCCTGATGGGCTTCAAACAGATCGCTCGCCACAGGCCGACCCGACAAGACCTCGAAGGTGAGCGGGGCCACAAACCGCTTGGCTGCGTCGGTCATCACGACGTCGACACGAGCGCCTTCCTTGATGAGCGCACGCACAAGCCCCACGGCCTTGTAGGCCGCAATGCTGCCCGTGACGCCGAGGATCAACCGCTTGCCGGTAAAGCGCCGGGATTCCGGAGAGGGAGGGACGGGCACTACTCCTCGCCTTCCGATTCCACCGGCTTGGCGGAATCGTCCACGTAGTTGCTGAGCTCTTTCTTGATCTCTTTCGCGTCTTCGCCGCTCATCATGGCGATGCGCTCGGTCTCGCTCTCTTTGCCCCGCTTGGCTTCCTTCAGCGCGTCACGGGCTTCGGCACCCATGAGGTATGGGACCTGAGCCCGAAGAATCTCGTCGAGCCCGATCGTGGTTTCCTTGGAGAAGCGCGACGTCCCCGTCTGCTTGGCTCCTTGGATCAAATGCTTGGCACGCTGGGCCGCCGCGATAACGAGCCGATGCCGTGAATCGAACTTCACGTTAGTGGATTCGGGTAATAAGGACAACATGTCGATCATACGGTCTCCTGCCTCCTTTGTGCGGTCATAATGTGATTATGCCGGTTTCGCATCCTTATCCAATATAAAGTTCTTTTCCAACCACCCCAGATTCAGACGCTTCGTTCTGTTGCGCTCGGCGATGAAAATGCTTTCGAGCTCCTTGAGCGACTGCTGGAACTCGTCATTACACACGATGTAGGAATATTCCCGGTAGCTCCACACTTCTTCCTTCGCCTTCTGAAGCCGGCGTTGGATTTCTTCGGGGGTATCGCCGCCCCGGCTTTCCAGCCGCGAGCGCAGCACTTCCATCGACGGCGGCAAGATGAAGACATAGACGGCATCCTCATACTTGCGTTTCACCTGCATGGCGCCCTGGACGTCGATCTCCAAGAGGACATCGGTCCCGTGCTCCATGCGGTCGATCAAGGACTTCCGAGGGGTGCCGTACAAATGTCCGTGTACGCGCGCCCACTCGAAAAACTCGTCGTGCTCGACCATCGCCAGGAAGGTCGACTCCTCGACAAAAAAGTATTCCCGCCCGTGCACTTCGCCCGGCCGGGGTTTTCGGGTCGTGAACGACACGGAGTGCCAGATCCCCGGCACTGACGCGACGAGCTGTTTGCACAATGTGGTCTTTCCGGCCCCCGAGGGCGCCGACACGACGAACAGGATCCCGCGCCTGTCCTGTCCTTTGCC
>CAZZPI010000410.1:278-2768 GCA_964655865.1 uncultured Nitrospiraceae bacterium | reverse complement strand
CCGGTCGAGACGATCACCTGGACCATGTCGTGATCGATCATCGAGGTGATGAGCCGGCCCATCTTCGCGATCGTCATGGCGCCCGACAAGGTCATCACGACCTTGCAGTCCGGGTCCTCGATCATCGTCCAGAGGATTTCAAAGGCTTCACCCAGCCGGCGACCGCCGAAGGCGGTCTTCCGCATGGCGGTCAGAAGATCCGAGAAGCTGCGGACTTTGGTCGGATCGAGGGGGTCGAGAGGTTCGAGACCGTCCTTCGCCCCATCGTGAAACTCACGCGGATGCATCATAGTTGAGATCCGAAGGGAGACGAACGCGGAATCCGTCACCGTTATACACAACCGCTCAAGTGGCGTCAATTCTGGAGAGGACCAAACCTCGCTTGCGCGTCCCGGTCGCTCTTTTGAGATTTATCGTCACTGACGCGACCGGCTAGAGTCCTCAACCCACTGGTTCTCTCCAAACCTCGCTTGCGCGTCCCGGCGCCTCTTCATCGTCGTATCGAAATCGATGATGCCTGATAAAACCCACCAGTCATTCCAGGGTTAGCTTGATCGGCAATGAGTTTCAAGCGGAGGAGCAGAAACGGCAGGCTCCTGGTACAACAAAGAGAGCTAGCACCCGACGAGGTCTCGGAGGCGTGAGCCTTCTTCCGGAAACACAAACAAGAATTCGAGCCCCGCGTATCCGTCGGCCCACCACCGCACTTTGGCAAGCGTGACGACGAGAGGCTCTGGGTCATTCGGCAACAAGACGGACAGTTTGACCGTCTGACCGACAGCGAGCAGCCGAGGGCTTTCGATGGCGCAACCGGGAAGACCGACATTCACCAGTCGGCCCCATCCGATTTCCTGGGGTGTGGTGAACATCACAAGATGGTTCGCATCGACGCGTGGGAGGCTTCGCTGATGGAGGCGTGATCCATTACACATGGGTTAGCATCGGCACCGTGTAGAAACACTTTACGAGCCGAAACCGGCCGACGCAAGGCTACGGAAGAGGGGGGATGGATGGGCCGCTAACCGTCACATTTCTAAGGAATTCTCTACGCCTTCCTAGCCCAGCGCATACCTCGCGCCTCTAGCCGGATTGTAAGATGCCGCACGATGCGCGGAGTGGGCAACTGCGGAAGATACTGTGCTAATATATCGCGCCCATCCGGTCATCACTTACTCATGAATACGTCGACCGGTTAGCGCCCTGCTACCGCTGATGATCGCCCTGGTCCGAAGTTTGGTGTTCAAAATGACCCAAGCTTAACCCACATTCGGCAGACTGCACGGATGAACCAGGTCGTCCTCATAGCTCTGCGAAGGCCCTACACCTTTGTCGTTCTTGCCATCCTGATCGTATTGTTCGGGATCATGTCGGTGTCC
This sequence comes from uncultured Nitrospiraceae bacterium, assembly GCA_964655865.1. Taxonomy (GTDB): domain Bacteria; phylum Nitrospirota; class Nitrospiria; order Nitrospirales; family Nitrospiraceae; genus JBBIJI01. Next base: position 1,392 of record CAZZPI010000410.1, on the reverse strand, counting down.
AAGTCGCCGACCGACGTCTTTCCGAACATCAAGATTCCCGTCATCGCGGTGGTCTGGTCCTACGGCGGCCTGCTGCCGGCTGATGTGTCCGGTCGCATCACGTTTTACTTCGAACGCGCCCTGACCTCGACGGTGGAAGGCATCAAGCACATCGAAAGCCATTCTTACTACGGCAGCAGTATCATCAAAATCTTTCTTCAGCCCGGAGTCGAGCTCGCCGGAGCCGAAGCCGAAGTCGCGGCAATTGCGCAGACGGTCGTCAAAGCACTGCCGCCGGATATTTCGCCGCCGATGATCATGCGTCTCGAAGCCTCCTCGGTGCCGGTGGCCATGCTGCAAGTCACCTCAGACACGATGACGCCGGCGGAACTCTATAATCTCGCCGTCATGCAAATCCGACCCCTGCTCGTGACGATACCGGGGGCGATCTTGCCGGCCCCGTACGGGGGCCAGCCCGTGATGCTCCTGGTCTCCCTTGATCAGCAGAAACTGCTCGCCCGGAACCTCACGGCGGCCGACATTCACAAGGCCTTCAGGAATCAGAACATCGTGCTGCCGGCGGGCGACCAGAAGATCAAGGCAACTGACTGGATGGTACAGACGAACGCCACGCCGATGCAGGTCGAGGATTTCAACAATATCCCGATCAAGCGAGAGGGCAACGCCTACATCTATATGCGGGACATCGCCGATGTGCGCCTCGCCGGCCCGCCGCAAACCAACGCCGTGCTGGTGGACGGCAAGCAGGCCGTCATGATCGTCGTGATGAAGAGCGGCGAGGCGTCGACCCTGGACGTGGTCGACGGAATCAAGAAGGCGATCCCGCGCATTGAAAAGATCGTGCCGACGGGCGTGCGGGTTAAAATCCTCAACGACGCCTCGATTTTCGTCAAAGATGCGATCACGGACGTCGTGCAGGAGATGGTGACCGCCGCCACACTGACCGGTCTCATCGTCTTGCTGCTGCTCGGCTCATGGCGGGCGACGGTCATCGTCGGCACCTCCATCCCGCTCTCCATCCTGACCTCCATCATCGGTCTGCACGCGATGGGAGAGTCGATGAATCTCATGACGTTGGGCGGCATGGCGCTTTCCATCGGCACGTTGGTGGACA
>CAZZPI010000410.1:0-268 GCA_964655865.1 uncultured Nitrospiraceae bacterium | reverse complement strand
TGGGCGGATTGGCGCTCGCTGTCGGCATCCTCGTCGACGACGCAACGGTGATGATCGAAAATATCGACACCCATCTGGCCATGGGCAAGCCGCTAGAAACAGCGATCATCGACGCCGCGAACCAGATCGTCATCCCGACCTTCGTCGCCACGCTCTGCATCGCCATCGTCTGGTTCCCGCTCTTTCAGTTGAGCGGCGTCTCGGGTTGGCTGTTCATGCCGATGGCAGAGGCGATCATCTTCGCCATGCTCGCCTCCTTCATTCTGTC
>CAZZPI010000409.1:0-2779 GCA_964655865.1 uncultured Nitrospiraceae bacterium | reverse complement strand
GAACAAGCGGGAGGGGCGTTGGTTCGGGCCCCCTCCCGGGTCGAGCACCGCTCGATTGAGTGAACTCACGGGCGTGAGACAAGATGTAGACCATGACCGGCACACTGGTATCGGCACAGACGCTGATCAACTACGTCATGGTCGTTCAGGAGTTTACGCTCCTCTGCCTCAGGACGCTGCGAAGCACCTTTCACCGGCCCTATTATGTTCGCGACATCCTGATCCAGATGGATCGCATCGGCTTCGGCTCGCTCTTCATCGTCGTCTTGACCGGACTCTTCACCGGCATGGTGCTCGCCTTGCAGGGCGCCGTGCAGCTCGAGCCGTACGGAGCGACCATCTATGTCTCCCGTCTGATCAGCACGTCCGTCGTGCGCGAGTTAGGACCCGTGCTAGCGGCGTTGATGATCGCCGGACGGGTCGGCACGGGGATCGCCTCCGAGTTGGCCTCGATGACCGTCACCGAGCAGATCGATGCCATGCGCGCGGAGGGAACGGATCCGATTCACAAGCTGGCGACGACGAGGCTGGTGGCCTGTTTGGCCATGATTCCCCTCCTCACGATCATCACGGACGGGATCGCGATCGTCGGCGGATGGCTGGTGGCGCGACTGTACCTCGGCATCGATTCGTATTTCTATTGGACCTGGGCCTTCGAGGCCTTGCGCCAGCGCGATCTGGTCTTGGGTCTTGTGAAACCGGCGGTCTTCGGATTTCTGATCGCCATGGTCGGATGCTACGCCGGATTCACTACGAAGGGCGGCACGGTCGGCGTGGGGCTGTCCACTACGCAATCCATGGTCTCATCGTCGATCTTGATCCTGGCCAGTGATTTTTTCTTGACGAAGCTCTTCATGGCTTTCCCATGAACACGAAGCCGTTGCACACCATCGTGCTGAATTCGGTGGATCTCACCTTGGGGGAGCGCCAAGTCCTTCACGATATCAGCCTCGAGATCGAACCTGGGGAGACCAAAGTCATCTTGGGCGGAAGCGGCTCGGGGAAGACCACGATTCTCAGGCTCGTGTTGGGTCTCTACAAACCAGATCGCGGAGCCATCTTGGTAAACGGGGAGGACATCACCGCGCTGAAAGAACCCGAGATGACACGGATCCGGCAAAGCATGGCTATGGTCTTCCAGGGCGCCGCCTTGTTCGATTCGCTCTCGGTCCGGGACAATGTGGGATACAGGCTCTGGGAACAAGGGCGGCACACCGAAGAGGAGATCGAGCGCATCGTCCTCCAGAGCCTGCAATTCGTGGGGTTGGAGGATACAATTGACAAGATGCCCGGCGATCTGAGCGGCGGGATGCGCAAACGCGTCGGGATCGCCAGGGCGCTCGCGAGTGGGGCGAAGATTCTCCTGTACGATGAACCGACCGCAGGTCTGGATCCGATCAACGCCTTCGCGATCGGGCATCTCATTCTGCAGCTCAAGGCCAAAGGAGTGACCCAGGTGGTGGTGACTCATGACCTGGATTTGGCATTTCGCGTGGCCGAACGGATCGTGATGATCCAGAAAGGCCGCATCGTCTTTCAAGGCTCCCCCCAGGACCTGGCTGGCCGTGCAGAGCCGGCGATTCGCGGTTTTCTCGACCCGTCGACCCTTCCGGCGGAGGAATGGGAAACCCTGGAAGGGAACGGATCCCAGTGGGATCAGCGCGTGGAGGAACGACGCAGGCCATGAATCGACGCGAGCAAATTACATGGGCCAAAGTCAAAATCGGATTGCTCGTCTTGTTGTCGATCGGATTCCTTGCGGCGATGATTCTGAATCTGGAAGAGGGCATGGGCCTCGTGGCCCACAAGGCCCGTTTCCGTGCGCTCGTGAATCACACACAGGGGCTCAAGGTCGGAAGCCCTGTCAGGATGAACGGCGTGGACATCGGCAACGTGCACAAGGTTGCGATCGCCTCGGACAGTCCACAGGTCGAAATCACCTTCACCGTCAAGACCGAGGTAGCTGCTCACATCCGCGAAGACGCGTCCGTCAATATCAGGGCCTTGGGCCTCCTCGGCGATAAGTTTCTTGAGGTCCTCCCGGGCACGCCGGGCAAGCCCCCGCTGGCGCCCGGCAGTGTGTTGGTCGGGAACGCCGAGCTGGACGTCAGCAGCCTGGCCATGAGCGCCACCGTGACGATCGAGAAGGTCAATGCCGCTCTCGAGGAAATGCAACGCGCGCTGGTCGCCATCACCAAGGGGCAGGGCACCACCGGGAAGCTCGTGAACGACCCTGAGTTGTACGACCAATCGAAGCTCGTACTGGAGAAACTCGACAGGGCCTCGGAGAAGGGGATCGCCCTGCTCGATAAGGTCGAGCGCGGGGAAGGCACCGTTGGACAGCTCATCACGGACAAGCAGCTCTACACGCGCGCGATCCAGGCGGTCAAGGAACTGCACGAGTTGACGAACCGTCTCAACAATCAGAACGGCACGTTGGTGAAGCTGGCTGATCCGTCGCTCTATCAAAAGCTCGACACGCTGACTTCACGCGGGGAGGCGTTGCTCAACAAAATCGAACGCGGAGAAGGCACGGTGGGGAAGCTTGTCACGAGCGACGAGTTATATGGCAGGGCCGACAAGCTCCTTACGGAGGTCGAGGCGTTTGTCGCGGAAGTGAAAAAGAACCCGACCAAATACTTCAAGTTTTCTGTTTTCTGAGGGCCTCCCTTCTCTTCGTCGAACCGTTCCGCACGAGGTTCGAGAGCCGCAGTCGTTCTTTGTTGTCCCCCGTCACTCGCCGACCCTAGCAGGCTGCGGAAAAACTCATTTTGACCTC
>CAZZPI010000408.1:0-2789 GCA_964655865.1 uncultured Nitrospiraceae bacterium | reverse complement strand
TGCTTCTTCGCAGCCTGCTTCGTCCGTTCTTGCACGCGTCGACCGATGATCTTCCTCTTTCTTTCCCACTTTGTACGGGGGGAGATTGGTTCTCTGCGCAGCCGTAGGGTCCTTTGTTTCCGCTTCCATGATCTCCCCTCATCCCCTGATTGTCGGGGGATAGTTAGGCTGTTCGAGCGGGCATCAGAGACCTGCTGCATTCGATGGCTGCGGACCTTTCGTCTCATCAAGGATGCCCTCGGATTAAGCGAGGATTACCGGAGAAGCGAGGCATCCGCCGAGGCTTGGCCGGGAAGGAAAGCTGGAACTGACTGCAGCACCACGGTCCTAAGACCGTGGCTGCGGGAATTCCAGAAGGGTTCCGCCCGGCGAAGCCCGGAAGGATTGCTTCGAGAGGTACAGCGAGCGAAACCGAGGGCGTCCGTTCCACCCTTGCATCTCCTTCTTCCACCCCCGTAGAATATCAATTCCTGTAGCCTAACCCCTTGGCATTCTGGCAGTTTCGGAATGCTGGGTCGATAGAGGAGCGCCTGCATGAGGATCGAGTATTCGAAGGGTCAACGGGCCTCCGAGGAGTTGATCCGGCTCCACCGCCAAACCTCCTTCGAGTCTAGCGGCCGGAAGATGAAGGTCATGCTCATCTTCCCGCCGGATTGGTTCCCTTCAGAGCCGTACCTCAGCCTCCCGTCCCTCACCTCAGTCCTCCGGCAAGCGGGTCATACGGTCGTCCAGCAAGACGTGAATCTGGAGATGTATGACTGGTACTTCAGTGAGGATTTCTTGAGGAAGGTCCTGCGTCGAGTGCCGCAGCAGTTGGACCGGCTTCGGAAATTGGCGAAGAAACGTGAGTTGGCAGATTGGGAGATGGACGTCCAGCTCGCGCTCTGCGATCTCACCCGTCCGCGGATGGATGAATTGATCAAGAAAGCGGAGCAGGCGAAACGGATTGTGCGTGGAGAGGAGTTCTATGGCCTCGACAAATTGGAGTGGGCGATCAACGTCTTCCGTGAGGTCACCCAAGTCATCTCGCTCGTCTATGCCCCGGCGCGCATCTGCATGCCGCCGATGGAGACGGACCTGTCTTACAAGGTCTATGTCTCCGCCGAGATCATGGACGCGATTCAGGACGAGCAGGTCAACATTTACCGCGATGTCTACGATCACCTGCTGAAGCCGGCGATTCAGGCCGAGCAGCCGGATGTCATCGGGATCTCCATCGTGCTGCAACAGCAACTGTTCGCTTCCATGACCTTCTGCGCGCTCATCAAAGAGCAATTCCCGCACATTCACGTGACGATCGGCGGCAATACCGTCACCCGCCTTCGCGACGCGTTGCCGCAGTCTTCGCTCTTTGCCTATTTCGACAGCGCGGTGGTGTACGAAGGAGAGACGGCGTTTCTGCAATTGGTCGAGGCGGTCGGCGCCAAGCGAGACCTGTCAGGTGTGCCGAATACAATCTATAAAGATGCGTCCGGAGTCCACGTCTCGCCCTTGAGCTATGCGGAGGACATGGCCGCGCTGCCGCCGCCGGATTTCGACGGGCTGCCGCTGGAGAAATATTTTGTGCCGACACGGGTGCTCCCCTATCTCGCGACCCGCGGCTGCTATTGGGGTCGCTGCGAGTTTTGCGACCATGGCGAGGGGTACACGGCCGGCTACCGGACGAAAAAAATCCAGGATGTCCTCGATGAGATCCGCTATCTGCGGGACAAGTACGGCGCGCGGCATTTTCATTTCACCGACGAATCCTATCCGCCTGCCCTGTTCCGAAAACTCGCTCGCGGGCTCATCGAGAGCAAGATGGACATCCTCTGGACCACGCACATGCGGTTTGAAAAGAGCCTGATCGACGAAGCCGTGTGGCAGGATGCCAGAGACTCAGGTTGCCGGTATCTGCACTTCGGCTACGAGTCGGGCAGTGAGCGTGTGTTGAAGCTGATGGACAAAGCGACGACGACCGAAATCATCGGCAAGCATCTGCGGCTGTCGGCCGATGCCGGCATCTGGAATCACTGCATGGGATTCTTCGGCTTCCCGGGGGAAACGAAGGAGGAAGCCTGGGAGTCGGTGCGGTTCCTCGAAGCCAACAAAGATTATGTGCATTCGCTCGGGTTCGGCACGTTCGATCTCAGCAAGCACACGCCGGTGGCGAAGAATCCGGAGCGGTGGGGCGTGACGCCGTACAAGAATCCCGACTGGGACTTGGCGCTGGATTATTACTACACGGTCAAGAACGGGATGAGCGTCGAGGAGGCCGAGCGGGTGTTCGAAGAGTTCGAGCGCAACCACTACTCGGGGTGGGACCTCCGCCTGTTCGTCCGTGAGTATGTGTTTCTCTACATCGCGCGGTTTGGGATGCGGAAGCTTTCGGATCTCCAATTTAATCCGGATCGACTGGGCGGTAATGCACCCACACTGGCTGAGAAGGTTTGTTAGGGATCGTGATGACTAAGACACATTCGGTGCCCGGAGCCTCCCCCCTCACCTTCACCTCTCCCCAGTGAGGAGAGGGAGGGCAGAGGGGTGCGTGAATGCCGCGATGTGAAACGAGCGACAGGTGACAAGTCGGAAAGAAGAAACGCATGAGTAATCTCTTACAAATCGATGGCTTGCCTCCGTTGACCAACGAAGCGCGGAAGACCTCCAAGATCATGCTCCTGTTCCCGCCGGAGTGGGTGCCGACCGCCCCCTATCTCGCCTTGCCTTCCCTGACCGCGGTTCTGCGTGAGGCGGGCCATCAGGTCGTCCAGCGCGACATCAATATCGAAATGTACGACCATTTCTTCAGC
>CAZZPI010000407.1:0-2790 GCA_964655865.1 uncultured Nitrospiraceae bacterium | reverse complement strand
ATGAGACGCTCTTCGTTTTTGTGCTCATTCATTCTATTGCCTTCACTCATCATCAGACCCTTTCAGCGAGCAGCTAGCAGCGAATAGCCAACAGCTGGCAGCCTGAACCTCCCAGCTATTCGCTACTCGCTGTTTGCTGTTCGCTATGAGCAATCGATTCAAAAATCCGGATACATCCTCCTCATCTGAGCTGCGGTATAGACCGGCCCTTCTTTGCAAATGTAGACATCCCCGATGTTGCAGCGGCCGCACTTCCCCAGACCGCATTTCATTTTGTTCTCGACGGTCAGATACACCTGCTCGGGAGTGAACCCCAGCTTCTCCAGCGATTGCATCGCGAACTTGATCATGATCGGCGGACCGCACATGATGACGGCGGCATTCTCGGGCGACGGATGAATCTGTTCGAGCACCACGGGAATGAGTCCCACCTTTCCATCCCAGCCGTCGGCCACGCCCCAGGGATCGACGGTCTTAACCATGTTCACGTCGGGACGGCGCTCCCACTCGGCAATATGGTGCTTATAGATCAGGTCCTTGGTGCTCCGCGCGCCATACAGGATCGTGATCGTTCCGTAGTCGCCCCTCGATTCCAGGCAGTCGAACAACACCGACGTGACGGCCGGTAGGCCGATCCCGCCGGCGATGAACAACAAATTCTTGCCCTTGTATCGCTCCATCGGAAACCGGTTGCCGAACGGTCCACGAAACCCGACCGTGTCCCCTCGGTTCAGTCGCCCGAGCGTGCCGGTCACGCGTCCGATTTTTCGGAAGGTGATATCCACCGACCCCTTGCGGGTCGCGCCCGAGGCCATCGTGAGCGCGCTCTCCCCGGCGCCGAACGCGCCGATCAAGGCGAACTGGCCGGGCTCGAACGAGAAGTTCCGTCGCAGGCTCTCGTCCTGGAACTCAAGTTCGAAGGTCACGGTGTCGTGACTCTCCACGAGGAGGGTCTTCACCGTTGTCAGATGCGGAAGGTAGAGATTACCCTTCCGCCCGTTCAGCATGATCGCCGGCATAGGCCGTCACTTTCTCCATCATTTCGGTGATGTCGAGCCCCACATAGCACACCCGGATACAGCGCCCGCAGCCGACACACCCTTTGGACGAGAACTTGGTCGGATAGAAGTGAAACTTGCACATGAAGCGGTTCCGCCATCGTTGCGATTGCAGTTCGCGTGGATTGTGGCCGCCGGCATGTGCGGTAAAGTGGTCGAACTGGCAGGCATCCCAATTTTTTCGCCGTTCGCCCTCGCGGCCGTTCCCTTCGTCCGTCAGGTCGAAGCAATGACAGGTGGGACAGACATAGGTGCAGGCGCCGCAGCCGACGCACTTGGCCGTATGTTCCACCCAGGCCTTATCGTCATAATTCGAGGGATCGGAGAGCCAGGCGAGGATCTTTTCCACATTGCTCTGCTCGATGACCGGCGGCGGGACAATCGGCTTCAGGTCTTCGCGCCGGTCTTCGAAGAACTCAGCCCACCGCTCCACGAGCGCCGCCCCCTTGTCCGTCACGATTTCGACGCTGAAATTGCCGCCGACCGTTTCCCGCAACAGCACGTCGCTGCCTTCCGACGCATCCGGCGCGAGGCCCACGCTGGTGCAGAAACAGCAGGAATCCCCTCGCAGGCAAGCCAGGGACACCACCGTCGTGCGTTCCATCCGGTTCAGGAACAACGTATCGTCTTCACCCTGCCACGTGAACACCGGCTTCATCGCCGCCACGCCGGCCGCATCGCAGGGCCGAGCCCCGAGCACCACCGTGTCGGGAAACTCCATGCCGCCCGGTTGAACGTCGACCCCGTTTTTCTTGATGGTGTAGATCATCACGGTTTCCGTCTGGGGAAACAGAAAGTCCTTGAACGAGTTGCGCGCGATGACGGGGCTCAGATCGAGGCCCGCCGGCCCTTGTACCGGCGCCATCACCGGCTGCCCCGCCTGGATCACCGGCGCCACGACGCAGACCTTCTCCGCGAGCATCGCTTCGACCCAGCGGTGGAGGTTTAGTCGGGTCAGCAGCATGTTGAGACCAATGCAAAATTAAAAATGACAAATGTAAAATATGAAGTTACTGCGAGCTTGGCTTGCCAATTTTTCATTTTGCACTTCTCATTTTGCATTCCATCATCGGATGAAATTCTCCTTATCCTCCGGCGAAAACACGATCATGGGCGGATGGACCTTTTCGTCGTACCCGGAGCGATAGGCGAAGTGCTCTTCCGAGACCTGGGACAACCTTCGGTTGATCACGTTCAACGGAATGTTGGCCGGACAAGCCCGATCGCACTCGCCGCAATACGTGCAGCGCCCGGCCAGGTGGATCGCTCGGATGATGTTCCAGGAAAAGTTCCCCTGCGGATGCGCGCTGGTCTCGATCCACTGGGGATCGTTCTTCTCGTAGATACAGCGGTCGCAGTAGCACAGCGGGCAGACTTGGCTGCAGGCATAGCATTTGATGCAGCGATCGAAATGCTGCTTCCAGAAATTCCACCGCTCCGTCGGGCTTTTTCGATCGAGGGCGTCGATTTGCCGATCCACCTCGGACGGTCCCTTGCCCTTCGACGGCGCCGGCGCCGGTTCCCCGAACAGATGGTCGGCGAGTCGAGGGGTCTGGACGTCGCAGTCGGCGCACTTGGGCGACAGGAGATCCGGCGTGAGGATTCCCGGCCACAATTCCTGCCGATACACCACGCCTGAACAAGAGACTCCGAGAATCACCACGCCGTCGCGAGCGATCTGCTCCTCTTGAAGCAGGACCGTGATCGTCTTGACGTCGCAACCCTTCGCGAC
>CAZZPI010000406.1:0-2815 GCA_964655865.1 uncultured Nitrospiraceae bacterium | reverse complement strand
ATACGCTCGGCTACTTCTGTCCCATGCCGATCATCATGACGTCCAAGAAGATCAAGGAATTGTCCTTGGGACAGGTGTTGGAAGTGTGGTCGGATGACGAAGGAATCAAACAGGACATGCCGGCCTGGTGTCAGCAGACCGGTCATGAAATGGTCGGGCTCGAGGAGGAGCAGGCCCAATCGAAACGGATCTACAAGGCCTTCGTGAAAAAAACCAAATAGGGATCGGAGCGTCGGGCCGGAAAAATCCTCATACCGCAGAGGGAGCCGGAAGCATGATCTCATGCTTCCGGCTTTTCTGTTTTAGACGTACTTGATCAGCCTGGGTTCGTCCACAGCCACGAGACGCGGAACAGGATGGAACAGATCGTTCAGTGTATCCCCAACTTCAGCGAAGGACGCAATGTTCAGACCGTGAACGGACTGATCGATGCGGTCCGGTCCGTGTCGGGCGTCTTCTTGCTCGACCAGACGATGGATACCGACCATAACCGCTCGGTCCTGACGCTTGCCGGTCCCCCCGAAGCCTGCCTGGAAGCGGCATTTCGCGCCGCGTGCGTCGCCAAAGACTTGATCGATCTTCGCCACCACCAAGGGGAACATCCCCGCGTCGGGGCCACGGATGTGATCCCATTTGTGCCGCTTCGAGGCGCCACGATGGAGATCTGCGTTCTGCTTGCCAAACAACTGGGTCAGCGGATCGGAAGGGAGCTGGAGATTCCCGTGTTCCTCTACGAGCGGGCCACGACGCGACCGGACCATGCCAACCTGGAATACATCAGGCACGGCGGGCTGGTCGGGCTGGCCCATCGAATGGCTACCGATCCCGATTGGCAACCGGACTTCGGTCCGCCTTCGCTGCATCCGACGGCAGGTGCCTGCATCGTCGGAGCCCGCCCGCCGTTGATCGCGTTCAACGTGAACTTGCAGACGAATAACCTTGAGGTGGCCAAGGCCATCGCCAAGAAGATTCGATCCTCCGGCGGAGGCTTCAAGAGCGTAAAAGCCATCGGCGTCACGCTCGCCAGCCGGGGTATCGTCCAGGTCGCCATGAACCTCACGAATTTCCAGGAGACGCCCCTTCATACCGTATTCGAAGCCGTGAGTCAGGAAGCCGAGGCGCGCGGCGTGCGCGTGCTCGGAAGCGAAGTCATCGGGCTCATCCCGCAGATGGCGTTGATCCAGGCGGGAGTCCGCGCGTTGCAATTTGAGCGATTCATAGACGATCACATTCTCGAGGTTCGCCTCGCTCAGGCGCTTGGCCAGACGGAGGGGGCGGCGTCCGATACCTTCGGCTCAACGGTCACGCCGATCAACGTGGCCGCGTCGCTCACACCGTTCTTGGAGGCTGTGTCGCGAAGGACCTCCACCCCCGCCGGGGGCAGCGCGGCGGCGCTCGTCGGAGCCCTGGCAGCTGCCTTAGGGATGATGGGGGTGAGCGACGCGCATCTCACCGTGATCGAACGTCGATTGAGCGAGCTCCGGGCGAGACTCCATGCATTGGTCCAGGCCGATGCCGATGCCTACGCGAAGGTGCTCGATGCTTCCAGGTTGCCGAAGTCCAGCGCCGAGAAGTCTGCTATGATGGCCGCGAGCCTCCTCACGGCCACGGAAATCCCGCTGGAGATCGGAGAGCTGACGTGTGAGGTCGGGACTTTATTGCAGAAACTGCTCAGGGAAGCGCCGACTCCGGTGGCCACCGATATCCGTGTCGCCTGCATCCTGGCGAAGGCTGCCGGAGAGGCAGCGCTCGTGACGGCGAAGGCGAATATCAAACGCCAGCCAAATCAGCAGCTTGTGGAGCCGGTTCTGCCTCGCTTAAGTGAGATTGAACGGAGGCTTGAGGAACTCAAAGGCCTGTGTTAGACTGCGCCTTCGTTGTTTCATGTGCGTGGATCTAGGAAACCCCTTACAGGAACGATGGAAATCAAAGTCTTTAACAACAACGTCGAAAAGGCCCTCAAGGTCGCCAAGAAGAAGCTGGCGGGCGAAGGACTCTTCCGCGAATTGAAGCGGCGCAGGTACTACGAGAAGCCCAGCGTCCGGAAGAAAGCCAAGATGCGTGAAGCGCAGCGGCGTCGCCAGAAATGGCTCTCCAAGCGCAGGTCGGATTGACCATCCGTGTGCGCTCGCTTCCTGCTCGCCCGATGTGAAACCTCCCTGATCGGCCAACGCTCATCGTTGAATGCGCGCAGAGGACATTCACGCTGCGATTCGGATTCTCAAGCGTGAAGTCCGGCAGTGGGAGGAGCCGGTCGTCGGCGTCGTCGCCAAGGAATCCGGCCGGGACCCCTTCAGAATCCTGATTTCCTGCCTGCTCAGCCTCCGCACCAAGGACAACACCACGGCCCAAGCCAGTGCGCGCCTCTTTACCCTCGCCCACCGGCCGGAGAGCATGCTCCGATTGAAGGAGCGCCGGATCGCGCGAACGATCTATCCCGTCGGTTTCTATCGAACCAAGGCGAAGCAGATCCGCGAGATCTGCCGGCAGCTGCTCGATCAATTCGAGGGCCGTGTGCCGGACTCCATCGAAGAGCTGATCACCCTACCGGGCGTGGGACGAAAAACGGCCAACCTCGTCGTGACGGTAGGCTATGGGAAGCCGGGGATCTGCGTGGACGTGCACGTGCACCGCATCTCGAACCGGTGGGGTTACGTGAAGACGAAATCGCCCGAAGAGACCGAGCAGGCTCTGCGCCGCAAGCTCCCCCAGCGCTACTGGATGATCTATAACAATCTGCTCGTGCCCTATGGTCAGCATCTGTGTCAACCAGTCTCGCCGTTCTGCAGCAAGTGCAGGCTGATCCAATACTGTG
>CAZZPI010000405.1:1728-2819 GCA_964655865.1 uncultured Nitrospiraceae bacterium | reverse complement strand
TCACAAGTTCCGCGACAAGCTCCTTCAATTCGGTCACCACCTGAGGCGGCGCCACCGGGACTGCGGCCACGATCCGAGTCGTCTCCTCCTTTAGGATCGCGCCGAGCGAGGCATAGAACGTCGCCCCGGTGGCGATCCCGTCATCGACCAGAATGATCGTCGTTCCCTTCAATGAGGGAAGTGCCCGGCTTCCCCGATACCGCTGGATTCGCCTGTCGATTTCGCCTCGTTGACGGCGGATCTCCGCATCAACTTCTTCCTGGCTCACGCGGTAATGCCGAATGACGTCCATGTTCATGTGGCGATAGCCCGTTTCCGCCAAGGCGCCCATCGCCAGCTCGGGGTTCAAGGGCATGCCCAGCTTGCGCGTGACGAACACGTCCAACGGAAGCCGTAAGGCCAGGCTGACCTCATAGCCCACCACGACCCCGCCACGGGGTAACGCGATGACGATCGTGTCCTTCGCTTCCTTATAATGCACAAGCTTCTCGGCAAGCCGTTGGCCGGCATCATGGCGATCCTTAAAGAGACCAAACTCACCGGTCGGTATCATGTTTTCGAACTCAGCACACCGCATACACGCCCCGCGCCAACGCCTCGCAGAACGGTTTCAGATGCGCGAAAGCCAGCTGGACCTCTCGGCGGATCAGCGGGCGTACCACGTCAAGCCTCGTTCCCGGGGCCAGACTGAGCTCGACCGCCACGGACTGCGGCGAGGATATCGACTTGCCGATCTGGCTTGTGATCCAGACCGTCACATCCTCGAGCCCCTGTACTTTCTTGTGGATGTTCTCCGCCATCACCTGCGACAGCACGTTATAGATCTTGCCGACGTGGGCCACCGGATTCTTGCCGGCAGCCGCCTCGGCGCTGGCCGGTCGGCAGACTGAGATGACTCCGCACACCCGATTGCCTCGCCCCACCTCGCCCGAGTCACCCGATTCCGCCGAGGTTCCCAGCAACGTGAGGTAGACCCCGTTTATTCCAGCCCCGCGACGATCCAGCGTGTTCAAACTGACGTCGACGGAGAGACCCCCTCCCGCTTTTCCCTTCACGAAGGACCTCAGCGCACGCAGCACCTGAGCCTTGCG
>CAZZPI010000405.1:0-1718 GCA_964655865.1 uncultured Nitrospiraceae bacterium | reverse complement strand
CTTGCGAGCAAAATATCGGGACTCCCTGAGGATCTTCGCAGCTAAGAGCGGCATGGCAATGGTGAGGGTCACCTCCCGACCAGTTCGCACAGCGAGCACTTTGACATCCTGCCCGGTATCAGCAAACTCTCTCTTGAAGGATGCCCCGTTGAGGAATTGCTCAACCTGAAAGACCAGTCGCTCCGTCGGAGTCAGTGGAGCGTAGCCGACCACCGCAGAGGTATCGTTCGCGACAGGCGCTCGCTCGACGATGGAACGCAGCTCTGCTGAGGCAGGTTTCAATTCGACTTGGCAGATCACATCCTTGATGGGTTTTACATGCGGAAGGTGCTGCTTAACCCAGCGGTAGGCCGTTCGTTCGGCAATCTCCTTCACAGGGACGCTGCGCTTTCGCCATTCGAATGTGGCCCGATCTCCCATCACCAGTCGCATCGGACTGATCACTGATCCACCGCCGAATCGGCACTCGACCTGACCGGCCACGAGCATCCCTTTGTCGGCGTTGAAGTGCAGGACTCGGCCGCAGCTCTTGAGATACGCCTGCGCCAGTTCAATCGCCACCTGCTCCATCACCGCGTCACAAATCGTGTCGGGATGGCCCAATCCCTTCCGCTCCACAATTTCCATCGCTTCCTCGGAAAGCGGTGGGCGAGTTGATTCAAGTATGATCGGTTCGACCATGAGGCCCCAAAACACAAGTCACTATGAGCTGTCCTTTCCTCGCAACGGAATGTATAGCACCTCGCAGATCACCTGCCGACTCATGCCTCGTTCACCCTTGCTCAGTAGCGTGAGGTTCTGGACACCCCGTTCTTCGATGGGTGCGATGAGCTTCCCTCCCACCTTCAGTTGCTCCAGCAGCGGGGTCGGCACTTCCCCACAGGCCGCCGTAATGCAGATCCTGTCATAGGGCGCCTCCTCTGGATACCCAAGCCCCCCGTCACCCAGCACCACGCGCACATCGCGGTATCCCGCCCGCTCAAGATTCGTCTTGCCGAACTCATAGGTGACCGGATCGATTTCGATCGACACAACCAAGCCGGTCGGTCCGACGACTTCTCGCGCCACGGCAGCACCATATCCCGAGCCAAGACCGATCTCCATGAATCGATGGCCTGAATCGAGTCCCAGCGGCTCATAGAACAGCGGATAGCTGTGTGGGCAGGAGATCGTGGCGCGGGTACCAGGGAGTGGAAGTGGAACTTCCTCGTAGGCATAGTCACGATAGCGAGGCGGAATAAAATCCTCGCGCGGAACCGCGAAGAGAGCGGACCGAATTCTCTCCGACCGAAGCAGCCCATTCGCGATAAGTTGCCGGACCTTCTCTTCTCGTTCCCTTCGCAGCTCGTGACGACTTTTCCTCGGTTCAGTCGCCGGAGGAATGATCCAACCCTCGGTCATGGCAAACCGCAAAGGGTGATCCGTGATGGGCGATGCACCAAGAC
Organism: uncultured Nitrospiraceae bacterium; assembly: GCA_964655865.1. Taxonomy (GTDB): domain Bacteria; phylum Nitrospirota; class Nitrospiria; order Nitrospirales; family Nitrospiraceae; genus JBBIJI01. The sequence goes on along the minus strand of CAZZPI010000405.1, from coordinate 273 downwards.
GAATTACCAGTCTGCTTTTTTCTAGAAGGTTCGCCGCGTCGCACCCGTTGGTATGACTCGTTGCATCGAACGAGCAACGGAGCCCCGAGTAGCAACAACGCAAGGATCGGCGTTTCCGGCAAGTGCTCCGTTACATCCTCACCCAGGTTGGCCTCGATGAAGCGCGCATGTCCCGGGACTCCGGCTCATTGTCGTTGAGCACCGGCATCAACACCATCTTGCGTTCGATCCTGGCCCCACCTAATTGAGTGGAGCAAGCCCAGTGCCATTCAT
>CAZZPI010000404.1:0-2820 GCA_964655865.1 uncultured Nitrospiraceae bacterium | reverse complement strand
AAGCTCGGACTGAAGAAGCTCATCACCACCAGCTACGACGGCTCCCCCATTGCGGGGCAGTTGAACCTGTTCCCGGAGTACAACGAGGGCAACAGCAAGCGGCAGAAGCCCAAGGCTCTGGCAGTAATCCTTGACCACGTGAAGGACGAGGATGGCGACGGGGCCGCGAACGTGACCGACGTTGCCCTTTTCCTTAAGCGCAACAAGGCCGCTCGCATCGCCCTCAAGGGCGACGAAGGGCAATACCCCGGCGGCGACTTTCGCAGCGCCGAGTGCGTCGCCTTCCTCAAACAAGCCGACATCGTCGTCACCAACCCACCGTTCTCCCTGTTCCGGGAGTATGTCGTGCAACTCGTGGAGCATGGGAAGAAGTTCCTGATCATCGGAAGCAAGAACGCCATCACCTACAAAGAGATCTTCCCGCTCATCAGAGGGAATAGGATGTGGGTTGGGGCGGGCTTCGCCCAAGGCAATGCGTATTTCAGCATTCCTGCTGATAGGGCGCGTGAATTCGCCAACGGTGTCTATGACAAGAGCACTGGGCTGGTCAAGTTCCGCAATGTTGGGTGGTTTACGAACCTTGACCACGGACGACGCCACGAAGAAATGCCGCTCATGACCATTGCCGACAACTTGAAGTTTAGTAAACACAAGGAGATAAAGGGGAAAAAGCGATATGACCGGTACGACAACTACGACGCAATCGAGGTGCCCTTCACTGACGCGATACCCAGCGACTACGACGGGGCAATGGGCGTCCCGATTAGCTTTCTCGACAAATACAACCCGGATCAGTTCGAGATTTTGGGGATTACTGACCGCGACAATAACTCGGGTCTCAAGACAAAGGAGTATTCCGAGGCGGACGCCCCAAACTTCGGTGATCTGAATCGGCGCGGCGCGATCCGCGTTGGGAGTGAACTGGTGTCAACCTATGCGCGCCTGCTCATCCGCCATCGCCGCAAAAAAGGGAAGAATAAGTGAAAACCACCCTCCGCACCGACCTCACCGTCGCCGACATCTGCGACGGCTTCGTCTACAACCAACTCGAAGGCAAAGGCCTGTTCGGCCTGGGCGGGAAGCTCACCATTCAGCCGGAGTATCAGCGGAACTACATCTACGCTGAAGGCGGTGGGAAGCGCGAGCAGGCGGTCATTCACTCGCTGCTCAAAGGGTATCCGCTCGGGCTGATCTACTTCAACAAGGTCGCGGCGGACAAGTTTGAGGTGCTCGACGGCCAGCAGCGCATCACCAGCATCGGGCGGTTCGTCACCAACAAGTTTGCCGTTATGGACGGCACCAACCCGCAGAATTTCGAAAGCCTCCCTGCCGACCAGCAGAAGCGGATCAAGGACGCGAAGCTGTTGATTTTCGAGTGCGAGGGGACGGAGACCGAGATCAAGCAGTGGTTCGAGACGGTCAACATCGCCGGTGTGCCGCTCAACGAGCAAGAGCTTTTGAACGCCATCTACTCCGGCCCGTTCGTCACCAAGGCCAAGCAAGAGTTCAGCAACAGCCAAAACGCCAACATCCAGAAGTGGAGCGCCTACATCAAGGGGAGCGCCAACCGGCAGGACTTTTTGGAGCGGGCGCTGGACTGGGTGAGCAAAGTGGACATCGGCAGCTACATGAGCGCCCACCGCAACGACAAGAACATCAACGAACTCAGGGCTTACTTCAATGCCGTGATCGATTGGGTTTCCACCGTGTTCACGGATGTTCTCCCCGAGATGCGTGGCCTAGAGTGGGGCAGGCTGTACGAAACGTACCACGGCAAGAGTTACGATCCGAAGAAGATGTCGACGGCAGTCCGGAAGCTCGCGGCTGACGACTACGTCACGAATCGAAAAGGAATCTTCGAATACCTACTCGGCGGCTCGACCGACAAGAGGCTGCTGGCCGTGCGGGTGTTCGACGAGAAGACCAAGCGGGTCGCATACAACAAGCAGACGCAGGATGCGCAGGCCAAGGACAAATCCAACTGCCCGCTGTGCGCCGTCGGCGACAACGCCAACAAGGCCAGAATCTATAAGCTCGACGAGATGGACGCCGACCACGTTTCCGCGTGGAGCAAAGGCGGCGATAGCTCGGCCAAGAACTGCCAAATGCTCTGCACAACCCACAATCGGGCCAAAGGCAATCGATAGTTTGGACGCACCGCGAGAGGCGCGGGCTGAGCCGCCGAACAACAGCATGCAGCGGACGGCGCTGCGCGCCGCCGCTGATGCTGAGCGTTCGGCAGCAAGGAGTATCCCGACATGAAGATTGCTTTTATTGGTTTTGGGCAGGTGGGATCCCCGTTGGCAGATCGCCTGCAACGTCTCGGTCATCACGTCTCGTTGGCTGCACATGACGCGATTTCCGAGACTGTCAAGAAGGCTTTGGCGCGGAATGCCGACTTGAGCGTTGCCGCGCCCAAGGATGCGGTCGCTGACGCCGAGGTCGTCTTTCTTGCAACGCCTTTTCAGGCCAACGAAACAGCACTGAAGGCCGTTGCCGAGGAGCTTCGGGGAAAGATTCTCATCGATTGCACCAATCCGGTCGGGCCCAACCTCAGCCACGGGCTGAATAATGTGCAGTCTGGCTCGGAGATGGTGCAGAAGCTTTTGCCCGACACCAAGGTGGTCAAGGCCTTCACGATCTACGGCTTCGAGAACTTTGAGGATTCATCCTACCCAGGCTACAACGTCAAGCCGGTCATGATGTACTGCGGTAATGATTCGGGAGCGAAGAAGGTCGTGGGCGGACTGATTGCGCAACTTGGCTGGGAGCCGCTCGATGTCGGCGGTCTGGAGCAGGCGCTTCACTTGGAGCATATGA
>CAZZPI010000403.1:0-2821 GCA_964655865.1 uncultured Nitrospiraceae bacterium | reverse complement strand
GTCGTCAAGGTTCTAGTGGCTCAGGGTGATCTCGTCAAACTCGGGGATCCCTTGTTGATCGTGGAGGCGATGAAGATGGAAAGCCGCCTCCCTGCTCCGATGGACGGACGGGTCGCCGCCGTCCTGGTCAGCGAAGGGGAGAACGTGAAGACGGATGAGACGCTCATCCAACTGGAGCCGACCGGATAGCGCGGACGCCACGCCCGTACCCGATCACGGCAGGAGACGCAGGTTTCTCGGGCTTATTCTGCTCGGCATGATGGCGAGCGGGTGCGCCGCTCCGCCGGAAATCCCTCCCTGGTTCGACTCATTCGAGCGACTGCCCGTCCACACCGTCCGAGTCGGCAATCACCGCATCGCCTATCTGGACGAGGGGCACGGTCCTCCAGTCGTGTTGATTCACGGTTTCGGCGGCTCCATGTGGCAGTGGGAATACCAGCAGCGCGCGCTTTCTACCCAGTTCCGTGTGATCACCCTAGACCTGCTCGGCGCAGGATTCTCGGATAAGCCGGAGATCGAGTATCGACCGGACGAACTGGTCGCTTTTTTCACCGGTTTTCTGGATGCGCTCAGCGTCGAACGCGCGTCGCTGGTCGGAAACTCGATGGGAGCCGGCCTCGCGATCGGGATGGCCCTTGCCTCTCCGAAGCGTGTCGACCGACTGGTGCTCATCTCTGGGCTCCCGGCTCATGTAGAGGAAAATCTCACCAGTCCCATCGTGAAGCGCGCCCTCGGCAAGCATGTCCCCCTGTGGCTCGCGCAATTGGGCAATTGGCTGGTGGGAGCCCGGATCGGCGAAGCGGTGCTCAAGGAAATCGTCTACGACCATTCGAAACTCACTCCTGCCGTGCTCGACCGCTCACACCGCAATCGACAGCGACCCGGATTGCTCGGTCCGTTACTGGCCATGGGCCGAACGGTGCCCCACTGGGAACACGGTTACGCGCGCAGGCTTTCTGAAATCACGCAACCGACCCTGATCCTCTGGGGCGACCAGGACCGTGTGTTCCCCTTCGCGACGGGCGAGACGCTCCACGCCACGATCCCCGGCTCGCGATTCGAACGGATCCGGCAGGCCGGGCATATTCCTCAGTGGGAAGCCCCTGATCAGGTCAATCCGTTGCTCATCGAATTCCTGGTACATTGACAGCGCCCGACTCTGCTTCTATAAAAAAACGACTCGCGTGGCGAGCACCGATTCGAAGACCCAGTGGAGGGAACGATGAAAAGAGAGAGACGCCTACAAAGGATGGTCTGGCCGCTCGCAGCGTGCGCGCTTCTAGCCGGCGGCTGCGCCGGCATGGGCCAGTCTGTTGAATCCGGGTTCATGTACAAGAACCTTCCCGTGGCGACGGACACAGCCACGGCGGGGGAGGGCAACAGCATTTTGTTCAAAGGCAGCCCGCTGGCCCTGGCGGGACCGGGCATCAATGTGGGCGTCCAACTTCGGGACGTCAAGGTCGCGGACCCGGAGCTGACCCTGGTGAACATCAAGGAGACGCAGGGCAAGGGCAAGGTGCGGATCATCAGCGTCGTGCCCTCGCTCGACACGAAGGTGTGCGAGCAGCAGACCCACACCCTCAGCGAAAAGAACAAGGGCCTCGACAAGATGGTTGAATTGATCACGATCAGTGTGGACACGCCGTTCGCCCAGAAGCGGTTCGCGCATGAAGCCAAGATCAAGAACGTGACGTTCCTGTCCGATTATCGAGGGGCGGAATTCGGCAAGGCTCACGGTCTTTTCCTCAAAGATCCCCATATCCTGGCGCGGGCGATTCTCGTCGTGGACAAGAACGATACCGTGCGCTACATGCAAGTGACGCCGGAGCTGGCTCAGTTGCCTGACATGGACGCGGCGTTTCAGTTCGCCCGCACGTTGGTGACGGCCAGCTAACTTGATGGCTATTCATTGTTCGACTGGATCGCGTCACGAGTCGGCCGGAGCCGAAGTGCGCCGCGTGCGCTCACCAGCGAACCGGCATAGGCGTATGGTGTGTGATAGGTCGAGGAGGTTGAGCGAGAACGACGCGCCGGGCGAATGAATCGGCAGTTGCAACGGAGGGACCATGGCGCACTATGACATGCTGGTTATCGGCACCGGCCCGGCCGGGCAAAAGGCCGCCATCCAGGCGGCCAAACTTGGCAAGAAGGTCGGCATAGTCGAGCGCAAGGAAGTCGTCGGCGGCGTCTGCACCAACACCGGGACCATCCCCAGCAAGTCGCTTCGTGAAGCAGTCTTGTACCTCTCCGGTTTTCACCAGCGCAGTCTCTACGGGGCGAGCTACCGGGTGAAGCAGGACATTACGATGGAAGATCTGGCCTTTCGGGCCAACCACGTAATCCGACGAGAGATCGAGATCATTCAGAACCAGATGGCCCGCAACCATGTGGATCTGATCTTCGGCACCGCCGGCTTTGCCGATCCTCACCGACTGCGCATCAAGCAACCAGGAGAGACGATCGAGCATACGGCCGACTTCATCGTCATCGCCGTCGGCACGAAACCGGCAAGGCCCAGCCATATCCCTTTTGACGACGACTCGATCATCGACACGGACGGATTGTTGACTCTGAAACGTTTGCCCAAATCCATCACGATCATCGGCGGCGGGGTCATCGGGGCGGAGTACTCATCGATCCTCGCCACCATGGGGCTCCAGGTCGTCCTGGTCGAACGTCGGCCCCGATTGCTCGATTTCGTCGATTCCGAAATCATCGAAGCGCTTCAGTACCATATGCGCAGCATCGGTGTATTTCCCCGCCTGAATGAGGAAGTGGTGACGATTGAGAAAGCGGGGGAGGGGCAGGTCATCGTACGCCT
>CAZZPI010000402.1:1994-2824 GCA_964655865.1 uncultured Nitrospiraceae bacterium | reverse complement strand
GCCCGACTGGTGGATCAAGGCCTGGTGCTTGACCGCGTCGAAAATGGATTCCAAGGAATCCCCCACAGGCAGCACGAAACAGGCGGACAACTGCTGCAACTCGCGCCCCGCGTTCATGAGCGTCGGAGAATTCGGAAGGAACTCGAGACGACACATCATCTCGAGAAACCGGCGCTCCGCATCCTTCATGCGGGTGCGCGGGGGATAGCGGCGTTCCGCCTGCGCGATGTTATGGGCGACGCGCTGAAACATTTGCACGGGGGTTTCGACCACCCAGCCGTGACGGTCCTTGGCGAGGTACCGACGGCGGAGCACCGTCACGGCGTTCTCCGACAATGCCGGCTTCAGTGAGGATGTCGAGCTTGCCATTGGCGCACGCTCCTATTTTCCCGTCATTATAATATATAGGAAGGTCGCCAATCACGATGGGAACCGGTCGGGAGGTTGCATCGATCCTCAATCGTTCGGCAAAATGAATCGGTCGCTCGGTATCAAGATCCTCTGATAGCCTGCCGGGGAGCACACGGTTCGAGTTGTCCTACGAGCGGAAATCACATCAACTCGAATCGGAGCTTCGTCCGGGTTTCCAGTTGCAACTTGACGCTTGCCTCGGCAGAAAAAGTTTGGCAACATAATCACACCCTCGCTACCATGACCCATCTCGAACCGACTCCACGAACACACCGGAGGACACCATGTTAGGGTGGATGCGGCCCGATCCGCTGACGCGCGATTTGATCCACCTCATCAACGCCAAGCGTCACGATCACGGGGATACCGACGCGGCCATCGATACGTTTCTCGAACTTGCCCGGGAGCCCGTCGTCATC
>CAZZPI010000402.1:0-1984 GCA_964655865.1 uncultured Nitrospiraceae bacterium | reverse complement strand
CAGGCCTGTCTCGAGCAAGGGCGCGAGCACGATCTCCTGACGGTCCTTGCCGCCTTGGACGAGGAGATGGCCGAGTGGCTCTTCGACCTCTTGGCGGAGGCGACCTGCTCGGTCATCCTCGACGGACCGGCTGAAGAGAAGCCCACCTATGCGCTCCTCGCCGCGCTCGAACTGCCCATCCAGGCTAACCTCGATCACCCGCTCAGCTTGAAAATCGATCCGGTCGTGACGGCCGATCATCTGCACCGCTGCCTGCGGGTTCCCGCCGGAACCGTCGTACGCGTCGAGCCCCGGTTGCTGACCGATGCCACGCTGGAGATGTTGACGCTGCAGGCGTTGAACGAGCACATCACCGCGATTGCCGACTCCCAGCGGTGCCGAGTGATCGCGTCCCGATTGCATCCGCCGGTTGAGAACACCGCCTATTTGCTCTTTCAACTCGTGGGAGCGCCGGACCCGACGCTGCCGGAATCCCTTGAAGACGCGCAGCGCCGCTCGCTCCTGGAAGGGTTGGTCGCGCAATGCGGGGAACTGGCGCTGGCCCCCGACATGATTGAGTCGCCTGTCTACGCGGCCTATGCGCTGTTCGATGCGCAGAACGCCGTGCGCTTGCACCGGCTGGCGGATGAAACGGCGGCCGTGTGGCGTGATCTGGATCCCTTGGTCCGCTCCCGGGCGATCGTGCATCTTCATACCCAGTGCGGGAACGGCGTCTACATGCCGGTGTGGACGGATTTACTCGATCCGGAATTGCCGGAGGAGCACGGACCGATCTGGACCTCGCCGGATGTGTGGGTGTTCACGGCGGATCTTCCCATCGAATGGCCCGGAGAAATGCTCACCAATCGACTGCTCGCCGAGGGCTGCACCCGCTTCGAAAACCACATCGTCGAAGCGCCGGAAAACTGACTTCCGCTCCCGCCTGCTGAAACTCTGCGATTCGTCGATTTCCCCTCGCTTTTGTCCTAAGCTCGAACCGACAAGCTGCATATCGGCGCGATGGGTCTTGTCGACTTGTGGAGGAAGAGCTGATGGACGATTTCCCGGAAGAACCGGTGATCCGTAGCAGCACTAAGATCATCGCCTGGATCGTCACTCTGCTGGTGCTCGGCGGAGTGTGGGTGATGGCGGCCGTCAACCTACCCAAGCGTGACCTCCACGTGGTTCTCGCGGAGCCCGGAGCGGCCTCTGCTCCCGTCGTAGCAGGGGTGGGGATATCTGGTCCCACGCGGCAACACGGAACGATCTCTCAGTCCTACGATGATCCGATGTCCGCGACAGACTCTCCGATTCCCGCGCTGCAGGCTCGATCGCAGCAGACGCCCCCGGAGTCTGATGTGATGAGCGGAACGGCGTCGCCGGACAAGTCACGAGAGTCGGCGACGTCCTCGGAGCAGGGGTCGGGGGTCGCTTCGGCTACCAGGGGAGCGGAATGCCGGAGTGAAGTGGAGCGGCTTTGCCCGAGCAATCTTGGACCCGAGGGAAGACGCCGCTGCGTTCAGGCGAACGAATCGTCGTTACCGGCCGGCTGCCGGCAGGAGCTTGCCCAGCAGCGCGTCCGGATGAGGGGCGATCCGGAGGAAATGAGACTGGCTTGTGAGGCGGATGTGCGCCGATTCTGCAGGAATGCGACCTCGGGACGGATGCCCGTCTTGCAATGTCTGCGGGCGCATGCGCGGGATCTGTCGGAGGACTGTTGGCGAGGGCTGTCCCGGATGTCTGCTCGAATGTAATCTCAAAGTCGAGACGTGCGTTCAGGCCGCGCGCCGGAGCGTCACGGTGAACAGCAAGGTGAGTCCCGCCACCTCCACCAGGTCCCCGTCCTTAAGATTCACCTGGCCGTCAACCGCCTCATCGTTCACCCTAATCACTTCCCCCTGTGTGCCGGGACTGATGTAGTACCCTGTGCCACGTCGCGCCACCAATGCGGCGACCTTGGGGGCGAACCATCCGGTCATCTTCACCGTCGCGTCCGCTTCTGCGC
>CAZZPI010000401.1:0-2831 GCA_964655865.1 uncultured Nitrospiraceae bacterium | reverse complement strand
TTGGCGTTGGAGGCGCATTCAATCACCCCCCAATTGGTCGAGGCTTTGGCCGGGAACACTCCCGGCTGGGCGCTGGCGGGGGACGATTCCCACGGAGGCCGGAATTCTTTGGTCGGCTTCGCTCCAGTCCGTCTCGGAGACTCGCTGTTGCCGGACAGCCTCGGAGGCCAGCGGTGGGTCACGCTCGTGCGGCAGGATCCGGAAGAGTCGTACGCCCCGCTCCGGCTCTTGGTCTGGAAGGTGACGTTGTACGGCTTCGTGGTGCTCGCCGTGTTGCTGGGAACAGGAAGCGTGGTCGCCCGGCGGATCGCCAGACCGATCCGATCCCTGCATGAGGGCGTCCAAGAGATCGGGCATGGCCGTCTTGACCGACGGATCGTCTTGCGGACGGGGGACGAGATCGAAGACTTGGCCGAAGCCTTCAACCGGATGGCGGCCAATCTGCGCCAATCGTTCAATCAGCTCGAACAACGCATCACCGAAATCCGTCGCCTGGAGGAGAAGTACCGGGATTTGATCGAGCATTCGCCGGAGATGATCTGCCAGCTCGATAAATCCGGGCAGTTCGTGCACGTGAACAAGACCGGCCTTGAGAAGCTGGGCTATCGTCTCGATGAGATGCTGCGTCTGCATCTCTGGGAGATCGTGCCGCGGGGTCGTGAGTTGGAGATCCTCGGCTATCTCGAGCGGTTAATGTCCCATGGCCACAGCACGATCGAAACAGTCTTTGTCGCGAAGGATGGAAAATTTATCGACGTCGAAATCCATGCCACTGCGCTGTTCGACCCGGAAGGCGGCGGGCTCGTGCACTCGCGGGCGTTTGTCCGCGACATTACGCAACGGAAACAACTGGAGCAGCAGGTTGAGCGGTATACGACGAAGTTGGAGCAGGCGGTGCAGGAGCGCACCGAACAGTTGGTCGCATCGCAGGCCCGCTACAAGGCCCTCTTCGACCTGGTGGCCGACTCCGTCTTCATGGTGGATGCCACGGGAACCATCGAGGCCGTCAACAAGCGCGAAGAGCAGGCCCTGGGCTACCCGGAACAGCAGATGCTCGGGAAGAACGTCCTGGATGTCGTCCTTCCGCCATACCATGACCACATGCGGACGTTGCTGGAGAAGATCGCGCAGGGACAACGGCAACTCCCCACCTGCGAGGTGCGTGTCTGGGACGCCGCGCACCGCGAAACCCCCGTCGAGATGGACTTGATCCGCGTCGGCACCGACCAGAAGTCGCTCATCATGGTCCAGATGCGGGACATCACGGATCGCAAACGTCTCGAACGCCAGATGGAGACGTACCGCGAGGAGCTGGAGTTGAAGGTCAGGGAGCGGACGAGAGAAATCGAAGAGACCAAACGCTATCTCGAAAACCTCCTCGAAAACGCCAACGACGTCATCTACACGCTCGACGCGGATCAACGTTTCACGTACGTCAACAGCAAGGTGGAAGCCTGGGGGTATCGGAAGGAGGATCTCATCGGGCGACCGTACCTGTCGCTCCTGTCGAAACGTCACCGGGGCCGCCGACTGAAGAACACCCTCGACATCGGGACCAAGCAGGTCTACGAAGTCGAAGTCGTCACACGGACGGGTGAGCACAGGACGGTGATGGTGAGCGTGTCGCCCCTGTTCGGCGCGGATGGGAGGATTCTCGGCGTCCTCGGGATCGCCCGGGACATGACGGAGAAGAAACAATTGGAGCAACAGATTCTCAGCGCGGAGAAGCTCGCCTCGATCGGGAAACTGGCCGCCGGGGTGGCCCACGAGATCAACAACCCCCTCGGGGGGATCCTGAACTGCCTCTATAACCTGCGCAAGGGCGTGCTCACCCCGGCACGGCAGGAAGAGTACTTGGTCTCGATGGAAGACGGCTTGCGACGCGTGCAGAAGATCATCCGGCAGCTCCTCGATTTTTCCCAGCAGCATGAACCGGAGCTCTCGCTGACGGGGATCAACAACGTGGTCGAACGCGTCTTGGTGCTGACGAACCACCTGTTCGCCCCGAACCGCATCGCGTTGGAGAAGCACCTGGGGCGGGATCTGCCGGATTTGATGGTCGATCGACACATGATCGAACAGGTGCTGATGAACCTGATCCTGAACGCCGTCCAGGCCATGAGGAACGGCGGCACGCTTGCGATCCGGACGACGGCTGCCGAGGGCCAGTGTTACGTGGAAGTGAAGGATACGGGGTGTGGAATCCCGGCCTCGGTGCTCCCGAGAATTTTCGATCCGTTCTTTACGACGAAGAGCGAGGGAGAAGGCACCGGGCTGGGGCTGTCGGTGAGCCTCGGCATCGTGGAACGGCACGGCGGCAGGATCCTGGTGGAGAGCGAAGTCGGGAGCGGCACCACATTTACGCTGTGCCTGCCGGTCGCCCGCGAGCGGGTCGCCCTCGGGAGGCCATCCGGATGAACCTGAGCGTCCTCATCGTCGATGACGAGCCCTTGATGCGGCTTTCGATCGTGGATGCCCTGCAAGCGGCGGGCTATGAGGTCCATGCCGCGGCGACCGGTACCGAAGGGCTGCAAGCGATCGCTTCGCGCTCCTTCGACCTGGTGATCACCGATCTGCGCCTGCCCGGGGCGGACGGCCTGGCGGTGCTCGGCCGGTGCAAGGAACGCGCACCGCAGACCGAGGTGGTGATGATCACCGCGCACGGGTCGGTCGAGACCGCGGTGGGCGCGATGAAAGCGGGCGCCTACGATTACATCACGAAGCCGTTTCAAATGGAGGAGCTGCTGCTCCTCGTCGAGCGGGTCGGCAAAGTCATCGCGCTGCGACGCGAGAATCTGCGCCTGCGGGAAGCGTTGGAAGAAAAGGCGAGT
>CAZZPI010000400.1:0-2834 GCA_964655865.1 uncultured Nitrospiraceae bacterium | reverse complement strand
ATGATGCGGCCTCGCCAGGCCAGCACGTGGTCATGGCCCGTGGCGGCACGTCTGGTCCGCCTCTCGAATCAAACTGGCACGCTGCTGCTCCTCCTGCCGACGCTCTGGTCCCTCGTGTTAGCCACCGCAGGTCGCCCGCCCGTCCACCTGCTGGTGGTCTTTGTGATGGGAGCCTTCGTGATGCGGAGCGCCGGCGTGATTCTCAACGACCTGGCCGATCGCCGATTCGATCGGGAAGTCGCGCGGACGCGGGATCGGCCTCTTGCCTCCGGTGAAATCGCGCCCCCGCAGGCTCTCGCCATCGCCGGGGCGCTCGTCGCGCTCGCTGCCGCGCTGGTCCTCACACTCAATGGATTGACGATGGCTCTGAGCCCGGTGGCGCTCCTCCTGGCGGTCCTGTATCCTTTCGCAAAACGCTTTGTGCATGTCCCCCAAGCCATGCTGGGCGTGTCCTTCGGCTGGGGGACCGTCCTGGCCTGGACTGCGGCACGCAATTCGATGGATCTTCCCATGTGGTGGCTCTTCGCAGCCACGATTTGCTGGGCCATCGCCTATGACACGATTTACGCCTTGCAGGACCGCGAGGACGACCTCCGCATCGGCGTGAAGTCTTCGGCCATCCTGTTCGGTCGATCTACGTGGCTTGGGGTCGGCCTGGCATTGACCGGCATGGGATTCTGTCTCGTGGCGGCGGGTCGGCTGGTCCAGGCGGGCAACGGTTTTTATCTGATGTTGGCCATTGTGGGGGTGTGGGGAATTCGGCAGGTGGTTCGCCTGGCGACCCGGGTGAGTCCCGAGACCGCCTTCGCGCTGTTCAAGGAGCACGTCTGGATAGGGGCGTTGATCCTGATCGGCTGCTTGGCGGGGTTCGTCTAACCACCTTCCTCAGTTTGCCGGTCTCGCAACGGCTTGATCCGGCTTGGGCGCACGGAGTGTTGTGAGGTACATCGTCACGGCCTTGGCGTCCGCATCACTAAGCCCCAGGTTCGGCATCCGCGTCTCCGGCTTCATGGCTTGCGGATACTTGATCCACCGGTAGACCCACGTACTGTTGAGGCGAAACCCGGCTCGGTCGAGTGCGGGCCCGACTTTGCCGCCTTCCTCTCCGAGTCGGTGGCATCCGTTACAGCCGTACTTGTTCGCGTAGAGCCGCTTCCCCGTCTCGGTCATCTGTGTCGCAGCTTCCGCGGTGATCGTCAGGTCCGGCCTTGCGACGGCGGAGAATTTAGGACGCGATGAGAAATTCGCCAGCGCCTCTTTAGTCTTGTTCAAATCCTTGGTCGCCGCCCCCAACACCTGCTGCTCCTGCGCGAAGGCTGATTCGTCGACCTCGACCCCTTTCTTCTCCGCCTCTTCGGTGGCTTTCTTCTCGGCCGCTTCGGCGGCTTGCTTGGCTTGGTCGAATTTCTGCTGAGCGGCTTGCATGGCGTCCAGCAACTCTTTCTTTCGTCCCTCGACGTTGAACTCAAGCTTCTTGCCGTGCAGCGTGCGGACGAACGCCACGATGGACCAGATTTCCTCCTCGGACAAGGTGTACTTGAATGTCGGCATCGTCGGCACGGCAAACTCATCGTCTCCGATCTTGTCGCCGCCCGGGCTCGTGTCCTTCATGTCGCGGGAGACGGTGTTGAAGATTTCTTCGTCCTTGAAGGTGCCCATCTCGTCCTTGTTGGAGAGGTCCTTGGGTTTCGGGTCCGCCATCGAGGCCCAGTTGAAACCTTCGTTCTGCCGTCCGTGCTCGCCGTGGCAGTGCATGCAATAGTGCGCGTAGAGTTCCCGCCCTTTCTTGACTTGCTCGCTTTCAAAGAGCATACAGCCGCCCGTGAAGACGACGGCCCAAGCCCCGGTCATCACCGCCACGACGCCGACAACCTGCAGCCTTGCCGCCTTCATGCCGACCGCCCTTTCTTCAATTTACGGATCACGACGAACTGGAATCCCGCCGCGAGCCCGATCGCCACGGCGGCGTAGAAATACGGCGAGTAGTCCGGAGGAGGTTCCGCGCGGAAATACCACCAGGAAGAGACGGCCTTTTGAGACCCCTTCTCGCGGACGTCGCCACTTTCGAGTCTCTTCCCGTCCCAAATGGCGAACGCGATACTGATGAACTCACCCGGCTTGACTTGCGTGTCTTCGTCCGGATGCTCGGTGGCCAGCCGCCGCGAGAACACTACTTTCCAAGTGCCGTTCGCATAGGCGCCCTTGGCGGCGACGTCCTGATGGGGCTGGGCCTTCAAGGTCCCGAAGCCTTTAGCGTTCATGTCGATCGCCTTAGCCTCCTTGTTCTTCCAGTACCAAATGTTCACCGGACCGCCCTCCACTTGGGCCATCGGCTGACCGTGAGCGAAGTGGGCTTTCTTGTCCCCGACCATGAATTCCAACGCAGCCGCGTCGTCCGGATCTTCGGTGGGATCGGTATATTCGAGCAGAATCGCGATCTGGTTCCCGTCGTGCAGCGCACGGACTTTGACGTCCTTGACCGTCGCTTCTTGAATCCGTTCTTTCCAATGGACCTGGGGTGATAAGGGGAATTGCGCCGCCGGCGCGTCGTTCCAGGCGGCCGCCGTCGGATCCTCAGCGGGAAGAGCGCCCTTCACCATGCCCGCTCGCACCGCCACGCTTTCCTGGGCCCAGGCCATCTCGTGGCCTAGGGCGATCAGGGCTAGGCCAAACAATGCGATGGCCAAGTGTGATTTGGTGATTTGGCGATTTGGCGATTTTTCAGAACGTCGGGATCGGCTTGTTGTCATCCTTGCTCCTTTACTCCACCAGATCACCCCAAGAGCATAACCTGCTGATTTCGTGATTTGCCGAAGTTTGCAGAAAAAACTTCA
>CAZZPI010000399.1:0-2836 GCA_964655865.1 uncultured Nitrospiraceae bacterium | reverse complement strand
TTGGTCCACCATCGCCGCGAGCGTGTCGAGGAACCGGGCGCGATCGCCATCGTCCTGGACGATGGCGTTGCGCTCGTTGCCCTGGGCAGTGACGTGGTACACGCCCCCGGCGAACCTCAGTCGTCACGGCCGCGCCATGAGCCAGCAGTCAGGCGCCGCCTCAATTGGCAATTACAAGATCTGACCCCTTTCTTTTCCACGCTTTTCCACGCCCTTGAGCAGCCTCCCTATTTTGCTGACAGCCTGCTGTCAGCAACACTGTTCTCCGACTCCCAATTGTCGCGTTGGGGGATCGGTGGTTTTCCCGCGTGGACTTTAGCATAGGGGTCAGCATGATGCCAGCCACAGGAAATGCAAACAGTACCAGACGCCGTATTTTTGCCCCAGGGAGCGAGTGGCTGGCAGCGAACAGCGAGCAGCAAACAGCCGGCGCAGACAGTCCTCTTTCGCTCCTAGCTGCCGGCTATCGGCTGTGAGCTATTCTGCTGTCGCGACGATGAGGAGCGGATGCAGGGCAGCGTTAATCGGCGAGAAACCGTTCCAGGAAGGATGTCGAGGCGTGGCCTTTTTGGAAGTCCGGGTCGTTGATGATGCGTTTGTGCAGCGGGATGGTGGTCTTGATGCCCTCGATCACGAACTCATCGAGCGCGCGACGCATGCGGGCCATGGCTTCCTGTCGATCGCGGCCGTGGGTGATGAGCTTCGCGATGAGGGAGTCGTAATGCGGGACGACGGTGGTTCCGGTTTCCATGGCGGAGTCCACCCGCACCCCGAAACCGCCCGGCGCTGTGTATTTCGTGATCGTTCCAGGACACGGCGTGAATTTTTCCGGGCATTCGGCATTGACGCGGCATTCAAAGCTGTGACCGCATAGTTGGACGTCTTGCTGGCGAATCGAGAGCGGCTGGCCGTCGGCGAGGCGGATCTGCTCCTTGATGAGATCGATCCCGGTGACCATCTCGGTAATCGGGTGCTCGACCTGGATGCGCGTATTCACTTCCATGAAGAAAAAGTTGCGATCCTTGTCGAGCAGGAACTCCACCGTGCCGGCGTTGCGATAATGGACCGCTTTCACCGCTTCCACGGCCACGTGGCCGAGCTCTCGACGGAGGCGCTCATCGACGACCGGTGAGGGCGTCTCTTCGACGAGCTTCTGGTGACGCCGCTGAATCGAGCAGTCCCGCTCAGCCAAGTACACCACGCGGCCTCGGTGGTCCGCCAACACCTGGACTTCGATGTGTCGAGGCTCCAAGAAGTAGCGCTCCAGGTAGACGCCGTCGTGCCCGAACGCCGACTTGGCCTCGGCCTGGGCGGCTTGGAAGGCACGGGCCAGTTCATCGCTCTTGTTGACCACCCGCATGCCGCGCCCACCCCCTCCGGCGGAGGCTTTGATGATGACGGGGAACCCGATGGTGTTCGCCGCTTGGAGGGCTTCCTCCTCGCTACGCAGCTCGCCAGGGCTCCCCGGCGTAACCGGCAGCCCTTTGCGCGCGACGATTTCGCGCGCTTTGGCTTTGTCGCCCATTAAGGCGATGTTTTCCGACGTGGGGCCGATAAACCTGATCCCGATCGATTCGCACACCTCGGCGAAATGCGCATTCTCGGCCAGAAACCCATAGCCCGGGTGAATGGCATCCGCGCCCGTGACTTCCGCCGCGCTGAGCACGTTGGGGATGTTCCGGTAGCTCAAGGCGCCTTCGGCCGGCCCGACGCAGATATGCTCGTCGGCCGCGCGCACATGGAGGCCGCCTGCATCGGCCTCGGAATGGATCGCCACGGTCTTGATGCCGAGCTCCTTGCAGGCCCGGATCACGCGTAACGCGATCTCCCCACGATTGGCGATCAGCACTTTCTTGAACACAGACTTCTCCGCGGTCAGAACGGTCGGCTTGGCCTACGGGGTCGCGCGCGGGTCGATCAGGAACAGGGGTTGCCCATATTCCACGGGCTTGGTGCTCTCAGCCAGAATCTTGGTCACCCGACCGTCGGTCTCCGATTCGATCTCGTTCATGAGCTTCATCGCTTCCACGATGCAGAGCACTTGCCCTTTTTTCACGTAGTCGCCTTCTTCCACGTAGGGATCTGCGTCGGGTGAAGGCGATCGGTAGAACGTTCCCACGATGGGCGAGGTGATCGTGATCAACCCTTCCCCTCCGGCCTCGGCCGCGGGCGGGATCGTTCCTGCTGCTTGAGGAGCCGCCGCTGTCGCCGCGGCGGATTCCTGCACAGCGATGACGGGAGCTTTCAAGCCTGCCTCGGATCGAATGCGGACGCGGATCCCTTCCCGCTCGAGCTCCAGCTCGGTCAACCCGTTCTTTTTGACGAAATCAACCAGCTCCTGAATTTGTTTCGTGTGATCCGGCGTGAGCAAGACCTGCGGTATCCCGGAGGCGACGTCCGCGAAGACCTTGGGCAGGACGATCGGCTTCGTCTTGCGCGGCTTCGATGTCGAGCGGGATCGGCTCACCGGACGCGCTCCACGTAGACCCGGGTTCGCGTGTCGATCTTGATCGTCTCCCCGACTTCCAAGTACAGCGGGACCTTGATCGTGGCACCGGTTTCGACCACTGCGGGTTTGCTCCCTCCGGACGCCGTGTCGCCGCGCACGCCGGGATCCGCATCGACAACCTTCAGCTCGATGAAGATGGGGAGCTCCACGGCGATTGGCTTGTGGTCGTAGACGAGTACCTTGACCTCCATGTTTTCCTTGAGTAAGTCCACGTTCTCGCCGAGGTGTTTCCGGTCGTACGTAAACTGCTCATAGGTGTCCGTGTCCATGAAGGTATAGGAATCCCCCGAGGCATACAGGAACTGCATGTCCCGCTCTTCGAGATCC
>CAZZPI010000398.1:0-2847 GCA_964655865.1 uncultured Nitrospiraceae bacterium | reverse complement strand
GTATACGGCGTGACCGGCCGGCGGCTCTTTTCCACCTGGTACAGGCTCTCCGGACTGTTCAAGGCGGGGCTCCACATCCGACCCATCATCACCCACACGTTCCCCTTAGAGGACTTCGCGAAGGGTTTCGAGTTGATCAAATCCGGCCAGTGTGGGAAAGTGGTTTTGTTTCCTTAACAAGCGAGCAGCGAGCAGCCTATAGCCGGCGGCAAGTAGCTGAGAGAGATCCGTTTCTGGCTGTCCGCTACTCTCTTCAGTGCTCGCCAGATACTTACATGGCCTTCGACTCTTTCAAGAAAGCCATCGATCAGCAGCTCGCCGAGATCCAAGCAGCCGGGCTCTTCAAATTCGAGCGGCAAATCGTCAGTCCCCAAGGCGCCGAGATCCGCGTCGCCCAAGGCACGGTCATCAACCTGTGCGCCAACAACTACCTCGGGCTGGCCAATCATCCGGAGGTTCGCCGCGCCGCGGTCGGGGGACTGGAGACGCACGGGTACGGCGTGGCCTCCGTCCGGTTCATCTGCGGCACGCAGGACTTGCATAAACAGCTCGAACAGCACCTCAGCAGTTTTCTTGGGACGGAAGATACCATTCTCTACAGCTCTTGCTTCGACGCGAACGGCGGTCTGTTCGAGACGCTTCTGGATGAACGGGACGCCGTCATCAGCGATGCGCTCAACCACGCGAGCCTGATCGACGGGATTCGCCTTTGTAAAGCCCAACGGTTTCGCTACGCCCATTCCGACATGGCCGAGCTCGAAGCCAAGTTGAAGGAAGCCGCCGCCTGTCGTCTGCGACTCATCGCGACCGACGGCGTGTTTTCCATGGACGGGGATCTCGCGAAGCTCGATCGCATCGTCGAGCTGGCCGACCGCTATGATGCTGCGATCGTGGTGGACGACAGCCATGCGACCGGCGTCCTGGGCAAGCGGGGACGCGGCACGCCGGATCACTTGGGGGTGGCCGATCGGATCGATCTGATCACGAGCACGCTGGGAAAGGCGCTCGGGGGGTCAGCCGGAGGCTTCACGTCCGGTCGGAGGGAGGCGATCGCCCTCTTGCGCCAACGCTCGCGGCCCTACCTGTTCTCGAACGCCCTTCCCCCCGTGATCGTCTCGGCGGCGCTGAAGGCCGTGCAACTGGTCGAGGAGGGCGAGGCCCTGCGGGCTCGGCTTCGCGAGCATGCCGCGTTCCTGCGACGTGAGTTGACCGCCCTGGGCTTTCGGCTCCTGCCGGGCGATCATCCCATTATCCCGATCATGCTCGGCGAAGCGACGCTGGCGACCAAGATGGCGGACCGCCTGCTACAGGAAGGCGTATATGTGGTGGGATTCAGCTACCCGGTGGTGCCGAAGGGCCAGGCCCGCATTCGCCTGCAGCTTTCCGCCGCCCACACCCTGGCCCAACTCGAGCGCGCCGTGACGGCCTTTGCGAAGGTCGGACGGGAACTGGGCGTCATCTCCTAACCCAGGCAAGAGGCGACCGAAGAATGTTCTGAGTTATGAGTCTTGAGTTCTGAGTTTTCAGAAAGAACTCAGCACTCAGAATCCAGCACCCGCCGAAGGTGTCGCCTCTTGCCCCGTGCCTAAGAGCCTTCACCTGGCCTTTACGGCTCGTTGCGGGGCAGCCAGCGCTCGAGGACGTTCCTCAGGGCGTCCACACTCACCGGCTTCGTGATGTAATCGTCCATCCCGGCGGCCAGATACTTTTCTCGGTCCCTGCTCAGCGCATCGCCGGTCATCGCGATGATCGGTACGCGCTGGGGCGCATGAGGAATCATGGATTGTGAATTTGGAACGGAGGAACGGGACATTGATTCCGGCAATTCATCATTCCTCATTCCTAATTTAACATTGCGACGCGCCTGCTCGCGTTCCCGAATCAGCCGAGTCGCCGCGATCCCGTCCATGTCCGGCATATGGCCGTCCATCAGGATGAGGGCATAGGGCGTCCGTTCGAGCGCCTTGAGCACCTCCGCACCGTTCGCCACCGTGTCGGCCTGATAGCCCAATTTCTGAACGATGCCGACGGCGACTTGCTGGTTGATCGGGTTGTCGTCCGCGACAAGAATCCGCGGTCGTTGGCGCGATCTTGCCTCCTTTAAGCTGTGCTGGGTCACCAACGCGGGTACCCCTTGCTCGACCTCCCTCTCTGCCGGCTTGCGGTGACTCCCCACGATCGCGGCGATGCAAGCCGAAAGCAGGGATTGTCGGATCGGCTTCATGAGGTATGCGCCCGCCCCTGCCTTCCTGGCTTCTTCGGCATCCCCGCGCCGACCGACGGTCGCCAGGAGAATGACGTGCGTCCGCCGCAGTCCTTCATCGGCCTTGATCGCGCAGGCGAGGTGCAGCCCCGAGATACCGGGCATGACGTGATCCAGGATCGCGACGTCATAGGGAGACTGTCTCGCTAACGCCTCGCGCATGAGTTGAAGCCCCTGAGCGGCATTCGAGGCGCAGTCTACGGCCAGGCCCAGCCTGGCGGCATGCTGCGAGAGGATCGTCCGTGCGGTCGCATTGTCATCGATCACGAGGAGGCGCAAGCCGTGCAGATCCACCTTAGACTCCGGAATCGTCCCGGTCGTCGCGGATGGCTGCTTCCCCAATCGAACCGTGAACCAGAACGTGCTGCCCTTTCCCACTTCGCTGTCGACTCCGATCGTCCCGCCCATATGTTCGGCCAACTGTCTCGCGATGGCCAGGCCGAGCCCCGTCCCGCCGTACCGTCGGGCGTTTGATCCGTCGACTTGGCAAAAGGATTGGAACAGCTTCGCCTTCCCCTCGGGGGTGATGCCGATCCCCGTGTCCGTCACCTCGAACCGCACCAACGCGCTCGCTTCGTCCTCCT
>CAZZPI010000397.1:2333-2850 GCA_964655865.1 uncultured Nitrospiraceae bacterium | reverse complement strand
CTTCGTGCGCTCCCCACACCGCTGCGAGTCGGTAGGGTAAGGGGAGGTGGGAATTCGCGTTGGCCGCGACATAGACGACGGAAAAATCCTTGGCGGCGAACGCATAGGCGAGGCAAGCAAAGGCAAGGGAGACTAAGAGAAATTGGGTACGCGCCGCCGGATTTGCCACGCGCATCCAAGCCAGGTTGCCCGTTGCGGCTCCAAGGATCGGGAGTGTGCCCTGGACGATCGCCACACAGAGCGCGAGGATCAGCGTAAAGTGTCCGAGTTCAGGAATCATCGCTTGACCTATCGCGAAGGGGCAGCCAATGTCTTGCTGCGTGGTGTCCCCGCCGCCTTTGCTTTGGCGAGAGCCTCGGCCGCTTCAGGAGGCATGTAATTCTCGTCGTGCTTCGCGAGCACATCCGTGGCCTGAAAAGTCCCATCGGTACCGAGTCGACCCTGTGCGACCGCGCCTCTCCCCTCTTTGACGAGGTCCGGGAGAATCCCTTTGTACACTACCGGCACCCGTTGCATG
>CAZZPI010000397.1:0-2323 GCA_964655865.1 uncultured Nitrospiraceae bacterium | reverse complement strand
GGTATCGGTCATGACAAAGCGCACCGTAAGCCCGTCGCTCCCCCGGGACAGACTTCCGTTCTCAACCAACCCGCCGATACGAAAGCTACGACCTTGCGGCGCTTCGCCATTCGCCACCTGGGTAGGAGTGAAGAAAAAGACGAGATTGCTCCGAAAAGCGTTCAGCCCCAACGCCGTCGCAAATCCGAGCGCGACCAACCCGAGGCCGATCAGGACAAAGCGTTTTTGTCGGGGCGTCACCATGCAGGGGCTTTCCCAGGGGAACGGTCACCATATCGTGCGAGGGCTGCCGCATATCGCCGCCGAATCGAGACGACCTCCCAGACCATGCAGAGGGCGGTCGCCCCGAACGAGGTCCAAACATAGAGACCGTACCCGCCCATGGCGAGAAATTCTGAGAGGCTGCCCCACTGCATCAATGCGTCTCCCTCGCTGCTTGCATGACCAGCGTATGTTGCTTCGTGAGATCTCGTTCACGATCGAGCATGAGACAGCGCATGCGCAATAGCGTCACGGCGGCGCTGTACATCCAGAACCCAAGGGTCATCAGCAACATCGACGTGAGCATGGTTGCCGCCATTTTCGGGGCCGCCGTCATACTCACCGTGGCGCCTTGGTGCAACGTGTTCCACCAGCGCACCGAAAAATAAATGATGGGGATGTTGACGACTCCGACCAACGCGAAGATAGCGCCGGCTCGATCAGCGCGCCGTTCGTCCTCAATGGAGGCATGGAGCAACATCACACCGGCATACAAAAACAGCAGGATCAGTTCGGACGTCAGTCGAGCATCCCATACCCACCAAGTGCCCCAGGTCGGTGTACCCCACATCGATCCCGTCAACAAAGCCAGGAAGGTAAACATCGCTCCGGTTGGGGCAACAGCCTGGGCCATCATAAACGACGGACGCGCGTTCAACCCCAACCCAAGGGTGGCCCAACCGGCCATGATGAGATAGAGGAACATCGACATCCATGCGGCCGGCACATGCACGAAGATGATGCGGTAGGCCTCGCCCTGCTGAAAATCGGTCGGGGACACGAAGAAACCGATGTAAAGTCCGGCCACCATGGCCAGGATCGCCGCGGCGGCAAACCAGCGGATCAACTTGCCGGTCAGTGGATAGAAGGCCTGGGGCGAAGAAAACCGAAACCAGTTGACCCTCTTTGAATTCATCACAATCGCCTTTACTCCAACGCGATTCGTAAGGCTGCACCAGTAGCCCATGGGGCCAGCGCAAGGGCGAGCAACAAGCAGGCTCCCAAGAGCGACAGATGGGCTTCCGCCCCCATGCCCGACTCGCTGATCGAGACCGCTCCGGCTCCGAAGATCAAAATCGGGACAAACAGGGGCAAGACCAAGAGCGCGATCAAGACGGTGCTACCGCGCACGCCGAGGGTCAGTGCCGCTCCGATCCCACCGATCAAGCTCAACGTTGGAGTCCCCAGCAACAGCGAGATCATCAGCACGCTCAACGGTTCTCCGTTAAGGCCAAACTGCAGGCCGAGCAGCGGCGAAAGAAGAACGAGCGGTAGCCCGGAAACGAGCCAGTGAGCCAACACTTTCGCCATCACCAGGACCGTGAACGGTTGCGGAATCAGGAGCATCTGTTCCAGCACTCCATCCGAATAGTCAGCGGTGAAGAGCCGTCCTAACGACAGCAGACACGACAGCAGCGCCCCGACCCATAAAACCCCCGGCGCAATCGCACGCAACGTACCCGGTTCCGGCCCCACTCCCAACGGGAAAAGACTCGCAACGATGATGAAAAACAGGACAGGCATCAGCGTGTCAGAGCGACGCCGAAGAACCAGCAGCAGATCCCGTCTGATGATCTCCCCTACCGCACCGAACAGGCTGAGTCGGCTCATCCGCTCAGCCTCAGGTGCTGCAAGCTGCCGGATCCGAGGGTCATGTCCTGATGGGTAGCGACGACGACCAGGCCGCCCTCGTCCAGGTGCGCCTCCATCCGTTGCGTGACGAGATGTGCAGCGGTTGCGTCGAGTGAGGTATAGGGCTCTTCGAGTACCCACAAGGGACGCCTTGAGAGCCAGAGCCGTGCGAGGGCAACGCGGCGCTTCTGTCCTTGAGAGAGGATCCTTGTCGGCAAAAGATGCAACCCCGCTCCTAACCCCACCGCCTCCAACGCATCACGAATCACCGTGTCGGAACACTCATCGCCCGCCAAGAAAGCAGAGAACTTCAGATTCTCGCTGGGCGTCAGATCATACTTGATCCCGTGGCAGTGCCCGATATAGGTGAGTTCGGCTCGATAGAGCTCTTTCAGGCGACGGATCTGATTCCCACGCCAGACGATCGTGC
>CAZZPI010000396.1:1171-2876 GCA_964655865.1 uncultured Nitrospiraceae bacterium | reverse complement strand
ACATCAAGACCGGCGGTTATCAGACGTGGCAGAAGTGCCTGAAGGAGCTGACTCCGGAAGAGGTGGTCAATGAGCTCAAGAAATCGGGCCTTCGCGGGCGAGGTGGGGCCGGCTTTCCGACCGGAACCAAATGGGACAAGGTGTTGAACCACCGCATCAAAGAGCGCTATTTCGTCTGCAATGCGGGGGAACACGAGCCGGGAACGTTTAAGGATCGGTTTCTGTTAAAGCAGGCGCCTCATCAGCTCATCGAGGGCTGTTTGATCGCGTCTCACACGGTCAAGGCGAAGGCCGCCTTCATCTATGTCAATCATGAGTACCACGAAGAACAGCACAACCTGAAGAAGGCCATCGCGCAAGCCAAGGCACGGGGCCTTATGGGGACGAACGTGCTGGGGACGGGGGTGGACATCGATTTGGAGGTCTTTTCAGGACAAGGGAGCTATGTGGCAGGTGAGGAGACGGCCATGCTCGAATCCATGCAGGGCCGCCCGGCGATGCCGCGACAGAAGCCGCCTTTTTATCCGACTGACTTCGGCCTTTACGGAAAGCCGACTCTCGTGAACAACGTCGAGACACTGTGCAACGTTCCCAGGATTCTCCACGAGGGCGCCGATTGGTTCACCCAGGTTGGCACGGAAAAGTGTCCTGGCACTATGTTTTTCTCGCTCAGCGGCGCCGTGAACAAGCCGGGCGTGTACGAGATGCCGATGGGGGTGACGATACGGGAGTTGGTCGACGCATGCGGCGGGGGGGTTCCGGCCGGACGGAAGATCAAGGCGGTATTTCCGGGCGGTCCGGCCTTTTCGATGGTGCCAGCCGATCAGCTCGATCTTTCTATGGATTTTGACAGCTTGAAAAAGGCGGGAACCGGCCTGGGTTCGGCCGGCGTGATCGTGGTAGATGATGCGACCTGCATGGTCGCCCAGACGCTGAAATTTTCTGATTTTTTTAAGGCTGAAAGTTGCGGTCAATGCCCCCCTTGCCGTATGGGAACTCTGAATTTGGCGACTCTGATGGCGAAAATCGAGCGAGGCGAGGGCACGCAGAAGGACATGGACACGCTGCTTCAACTCTGCGGGTTTGTGAAGGGCACCGGATATTGCACGCTGGTAACGGGTGCGGCGGTCCTGGTCCAAAGCAGCATCAAGCTCTTCCGTGAAGAATTCGAAGAGCATATTAGATTACAGCGCTGCCCCTATCAGCCGGTCGCTGCGGGTGCCGGGGCCTCGATCTGAAGGTGGAGGAGATGCCGCGGGTCACCTTCATTCATCCTGATGGCAGGAGCGGCGAAGTGGACTTTGATATGACGCTGTTGGATGCCGCACAGGCGCTGGGGTTTCCCCTGAACCACGACTGCGGCGGCAACGCGTCGTGCACGACCTGTCGGGTGGAGGTCCAGTCGGGTCAGGAGAACCTGTCGGAGATCGATTTCGATGAGCAGGACCTTCTCGATCGTGAAGCATTGACCGAGCCGTGGCATCGACTGGGGTGCCAGGCCAAAGTGTTGGGCGACGTGGTCGTGCGCGTGCCGGAGACGAAGTGGGCCTCTCCGACGACGGTACAGGCGGGGAGTAAGGCGACGGGGTCCTGATGCAGTTTGTGCGAGGGGCATGGTAAAGTGATCCGGTGCGCGTGAAGGCAATCAACTGAGGAGATAGACGGAGGGAAGACAATGCTGACGATTACACAAGTCGCTGAACAG